>JAIVGW010000257.1 GCA_020201415.1 Lentisphaerota bacterium | reverse complement strand
GTCAAGGTGTTCGTGGGGCAAAGCGCTTACACCGATGCGTTGGAGATTGATGTTTCCGACCTGCGCCACGGCGCCTTCCGCATGGTTTCCGGCGGCGACTGGCTGGCGCTGATCGGCCATGACGTAGATTACCAGCCGAATCAGCCCTGGGGGCGCAACCGCGGGCATGGCGCCGGTGAGGTGCAGACGGCCTGGGAGGAGTTGAGCGGAACATACACTATCTGTCCCATGCGTAATTCCTGGCGCAGTCGGCATCGGCAGGGCGGCGATGACAGCCTGGGCTGGGAGCACGATAGCGGCGGGTCATTCAATGCCGTGGCGGCGTTTCTACACACGCTGGGCGTGCGCTGGTATATGCCGGGTCCGTTGGGCGAGGTTGTGCCGGAGTTGTCTTCGATTTCGCTGCCGTCCGTTGAAGAGACCGTTAAGCCGGACTATCCGCTGCGCTACTGGTTTGGCGCATTTTTCGCCTATGAACCTGAAGAAATCATGTGGGAGTGGCGTCTGGGGATGAACTCGGGCTACGAGGTGCTGGGCGCGGGCATGTCCGTGCATGGCATGCGCCTGATCCACGGACATCCAAATATGCAGGAAAACCATCCCGAATATTATGCGCTGATTGACGGCAAGCGTGACACCAGCACTCATGGCACCGGGCATGCCTGTTTTTCATCGGAAGGCCTGGCGCGTGAAGCGGCAAAATTTGCGCGTGCGGTGTTTGATATCTACGACGAGCCGGCGGTGTCACTCTGGCCGCAGGACGGATTGCGCAATTGCCGGTGCGAACAGTGCGCCGGAAAATCAGCTTCTGAACTGGTGTGGGGTTTTATCGATCGTGTGGCGCGCGATCTGTACACAACCCATCCCGACCGGTTGATTACCGGCGGCGCCTATGCATCCTATCAGCGTCCGCCGGCTTCAATCGAGCGGTTCAGCCCGAATGTGACGGTTTTTATCAGCAATGTCGGCCGTCCGGTGCCTTTCCCCGTCCTCCATCCCCGCGCCATGGCCCGGGATTTGCGCGAAATGCTGGGTATATCCCTGGGTGATTGGAACGAGCAGGCGCGCTCCAATTTCGGTCAGCCCGGCAAGACCTTCTGGAGCGCTCCGGGACTGGATCACCTGACACTATATGTCAATTCGCGCTTTCTGTGGGATGCCGGTCAGGATGTCGAGAAGTTGATGGATGAATACTACACTTTGTTCTACGGGCCGGCGGCCGGTGAAATGCGCGCGGCGTTTGAGTTGGCCCAGGCCGCTTACCCACGTGACCAGCATCATCAGCCACGACCGGGGATGATCGATCTCGCCGAGCGCGTCCGGTTTGTTGAAATGCTGCATCGCGCCCGCGCGTCGGCGGGTGACAGCGTCTACGGCGAGCGTATTGACCTGATATTGTCGGAACTCCAGCCTTTGGAGGATCTGCGCCACGCTGCCGAAGTCGCGCAACAACGCGAAGACATGCCGGTTTATTCCAAGTTGCTGAACCTCAGTGGCGGAAAATGGGATGCCGCACGCAATACGTTTGAGCTGGATGGCCGGATCACGGAGCCCTTCTGGCATTGCTGGGACGGGGGCGGCACGCCCTTGAGCGATGCCGTTACCGGACGGCGCCCGGAGCATGCAGCCCGGTTCTGGACCCGCTGGTACAATGGGGAATTTTATGTCGGGTTTCGTTGCGAGGACGATATGTCGCAACTGAACGCCGCCACGACCCGCGATCAGGATTTGGCCCTGCTAGAGGGTGATTATGTGGAAATGTTGATCGAGACGGATTACCACTCGCATTACCGGATTGCGGTGAACCCGGCGGGCGCAATATTGGACCGGGACATGGGCGCTCCGGAGGATGATCGTGTCCGGTGGCGTTCCAACGCCAATGTCGCCGTCTATCACGGCGAGGATTACTGGTCCGTCGAACTGCGTATTCCGGTAGTGTTCGAGCGCGAGGGCGCCATGGACCCCTACCATTACCTGGTCGGCCGTCCGCCCTCGCATGTACGTTCCCAGGCGTTCCCCTGGCATTTCAACGTCGGACGCGTGCGCGTCCGGGAAGGCCGGCGCCAGGTAGCGGCCTTTTCGCCGACCGGCGAGGATGATTTTGACGACACTTTCAGGTTTGCGCAGATGTACATGCGTAATTAAAACGTGGATACTATCAGTTATTGCACCAGTCATGGATTCGGCCTGTTCAGGCATGCGACAAGCGCCGGTACTGTGTTATGATGTAAAGACGCTGACATCCCATTGAAACAGGAAATACACATGCAATATTTTGTGGAGTGATCGGTAAGTGAAAAATGGATAAAAAATTCAACAAGGTATTTTGTTCAGAACGAATGGATGCAAGATATGTATGTACGCGCGGATTCGTGCATCAATTGATGCGCGAGTTGCAGCGGGACCGGCCGAAGCTGGCGTTCGATCCCGGTTTTTCGCGGGAGGCCTTCCTGGATTGGCAGGTGCGCCTGCGTGATAAGCTGCGGGAATTGATGTGTTTTCCGGAAGTTCCGCAACAACCCCTGCCCAAGCTCATCAGCCGGGAATCCCGCACCGGCTTCCAGCTTGAGAAATGGGAGTGTTATCCGCACCCCGCCGGCGTTGTGCCCCTCCTGATGCTGGTGCCCGACGGGGTGTCCGAAGCCCGTCCGGCCCCTGCCGTTCTGTGTTTTCCCGGATCGAAAGGCACCAAGGAAATCCTCGCGGGGGAGGCGGACTCCCCGACTGGCCGGCATTTGGGCAAGCATGACATGGCGCGGGCTTATGCCCGGGCGGGCATGATCGGCGTGGCCGTGGATAACCCCGGGTTCGGCGAGACCGCGGATATCGGCTATGCGGCCGGAACCCGCGAACTGCTCAGCCTGTATTTACTGGAAATGGGCTGGCATTACTGGGGCATGGCCGTATTCAACGCAATGTGCATTATTGCGTGGTTGCGATCACTGGCGTTCGTTGATTCGGCCCGGATTGCCTTGAGCGGACATTCCGCCGGTATCGGTGTGATGGTTCCGCTGGCCGTCTTGGATCAGGATATCCGGGCCATTGTCAATAACGATAATCTGAGCGATTCGCTGACGCGCAAAATCGCTACCACGCGTCCCGATCAGGCGGGTGTGCGTCCTTATCCCAGCAACCCGATCCGCAATCTAATTCCCGGTATTGCCAAATGGTTCGGCAGTATTGACATGCGCGCCGCGCTGGCGCCCCGGCATGCGCTTTATACCGAAGGCGGCAATCAGGCGGATTTGGATATGGTGAAACAGGCTTATCGGATCATGCACGCGGAAGATCACATGGTGTGCCATCATCATCCCTGCTATCGGGATTCTGAAAACCGGCGCTATGATCATGTACAGGTTCCGGAAGGACTGAGCACGCAGGAATATCCCTTATATTCCAATGCGGACGGAACAAACCATTTTTTTCATGCCGATCTGGCCGTGCCCTGGATGCGGCAGGTGTTTTGTAAATAAATAAACAAAGGGTAACATAATGGTTAACGCTAAAGTCGCAGTTATGTCGGCGCTGGTTACAGGTCTGTTGTCAATATTAGCTATCACCAATCTATGCGCCGAACAACTGGTGCTGGTCGAGGACGGCGTGAGCCGGGCGCCGATCGTGATTTTCGAGAACGCGCCGCCCATGACCCGTAAGGCGGCGGACGAGCTGGCCGAATACATCGAACGGACCAGCGGCGCACGGCCTGAGGTGATCGCGGGCAAGCCGGACCCGCTGCCGGCGCAAGCGATCTGGGTGGGCTACCAGCCGGTGCTGGACGGTCTGTTTCCGGAGCTTGATTTTGATTTTCAGCATCCGGAGGAAATCCTGATCGCGGCTAACGCTAATCACGTGGTGATCACGGGCCGTGATCGTTGGATTCCGGAGCATGCCGCGGCCACGGGCAAACAGCAGGAGTATGGCACAGCTAATGCCGTTTATACATTCTTGCAGGATTATCTTGACGTGCGCTGGCTGTGGCCGGGTGAATATGGCATCGATGTGATTAAACGTGTGACGATTGCCTTGGCGCCGTTCGAGTATCGGTATCATCCGCAAATCCGGGGGCGCGCGGGTATGCTGTATCTTTCATCGGGCGGGAAGTCCTACGCCACCGGCCCGGACTGGGTGCGCCATCAACGTATGTTGCTCGGTTCGCTGGATTTTGGCGGAGGGCATGGTTTTAAAGATTGGTGGGAACGCTTTCATAAGACCCATCCGGAAATCTTTGCCTTACAGCCCGACGGGTCAAGGGGTGGTGGTGATAAGCCGTATCCTGGCGCGGATACGGTAAAGATGTGTGAATCAAATCCGGTGCTCTGGGACCTTTGGCTGGAAGACGTGGCCGCGCAGCTTGAGTCCAACCCGGGCCGAACGGTCTTCAGTTCCGCCCCTAATGACAGTTGGGCCAGCGGATGGTGTGTTTGCGAGAACTGCCGGGCCTGGGACCATCCGGATGGCGAGGTGCGCGGCTTTTCATGGCGCGGCCTTTCGCAGGAATATGTGGCCTTGTCCGACCGGCAGGTTACGTTCGCTAATGTGCTGGCCCGTAAACTGCGTGAACGCTATCCGGACAAGGACTACTATGTGTTGATGATGCCCTACGGGCATTCGCGTCCCGCGCCGATTGCGGCTGTGCCGGATGATAATGTCTTCGTGTTGAGCGTGGCAAATTTCATGTTCGACCGCCGGGAATTGGCGGACCGGGGCTCCTCCCGCGAAACAACGCACCGCGACCAGTTTGATGCCTGGGGTGATGTTGCCTCCAATCTGGGCTGGCGACCGAACACCGGTTCGCCACACGGCATGCGTAACGGCGGCCCTCTGCTTTACCTCAAAGAAACCATGGAGGACTTCCGTTTTATCGCCGACAACAACTGCATCGGCATTTTCATCGATACGCTTATGGAGCATTGGTCCACCCAGGGGCCGCTGTTTTACCTGATGGCGCAACTGGCATGGAATCCCTATGCCGATGGGCAGGCGATTATGTTGGACTATTACCGGCGCGGGTTCGGTCCGGCGGCCGGCATTATCGAAGAGTATTGGGATTTTCTCGGTGAGAACATGGGCGCGCAAGGCGAGGACGCCTTCTACGAAAAGGCCTATGCGCTGTTGGATCGGGTGGATGCCGCCGTGGCCGAGGCCCCGGAGTTGTATCGCAAGCGTGTCGAATTTCTGCGCGTGGGGATCGACTTTCTGTACTATACACGCCAGGCGCGCCAGGCGATGACCCGTTTTAAGGAAAGCAATGGCCAGGATACCGCGGCCGAAGACGAGGCCCGCCGGCTCTGGATCGAGAAGATTCATCCGCTGGCGACCCACGCAGAATACCCCAGCGCCATCAATTGGGGACCGCTACGCCCTCGCACAGGAAGGCTGGCGGGAACATTTCCCGACGATTTGAAAAGACGGTGGTGAGCCTGATCGGCCTGGCCCAGCGGCTCAGAGCGCGGGGAGTCCGGCGGCTACGTTGCCGGCGGTGGACCGGGGTTCTCCGGCAACCGGGATGTTGTGAAATGAAGGCCTTCGCCAAAGATAAGTGACGCGCGACGAACACAAACGGCAAGGCGACTACGCCGAGATCGTGGCGCGGGTCTACCCACGGTAAATGCTTATGAAATGGTAGGGCGAGGTCTCCGACCGAGCCGTCTTGCCCGAGAATGACGCAGCCCTGCCCCGCAGACGAAGGGTGCCGGACATTTTTTTTGATACTTGCACGATTTTCTTTAAATATAGGGGTTTTATAGCATATATATGTATCTGTAACAGATATAATATACCATATTTTAGGTAATTGCGCCGAATTATTTATCGGAATCGGGTAAGTGTATCCGGGGAAGAGTGGCGTTTAAGGGGTCGAGTAAGTCTGCGCTGAAGTGTGGAGAAGGGGCGGGAAACCAGTGAATCACACACTTAAACGC
>JAIVGW010000256.1 GCA_020201415.1 Lentisphaerota bacterium | reverse complement strand
AGGTCCGCCAGAATGCGCAACAGAAGCACATGCAAAACAGTTTTCAGCAGGCCAAGAATCTCGACGGCGTGTTCGCCGTTGAGCAAACCGAAATACCGGATGGCCCGGTACTGCTCTTGGATGACATGGTGGATTCAAGATGGACATTTACTGTGGCCAGTGCGCTGCTACGCCTGGCCGGTTGCGAGGCTGTGATGCCTCTGGCCCTGGCGCTGAACTCGCCAAGAAGCGATTGAGGAGTATACACGATGACAACTGAACTGATCACTGAAAACGCGAAAGCGATTCTCCTTCTTTGTGGACGTTTCGGGGCCGGTGACTCTGAGGTGAACCCTCTCAATATACGGGAATACGATCAAGTTGCCGCATGGTTGGTCCAGAAGAACTGGTGGCCGGCGGACTTGCTCTGTGAAGAGAATCAGGGGGCGCTCACCGAAGCATTTGTACCGGTGGCCCCGGAGCGGATGAAGGCGCTGCTGGGGCGCGGCGCGAGCATGGCGATCTCGATCGAGAAATGGATCAACAAAGGACTTTGGGTGCTTTGTCGAAGCGATGAGGATTATCCTCAGAGGCTCAAGCAGCACCTGAAGCGCCTGGCCCCCCCGATTCTATACGGTGCGGGAGAACGCTCGTTGCTATCCAAGGGCGGCCTCGCCGTTGTTGGCTCGCGCAACATCAACGGAGAAGCAGAGTCTTTCGCTCGTGCTGTGGGACGCAGTGCCGCCCAAGCGGGTATGCAGTTGGTATCGGGCGCCGCACGTGGGGTAGACGAAACGGCGATGCACGGCGCGTTCGAGGAAGGTGGAGCAGTGGTCGGGGTCATGGCGGACAGTCTGCTTCGTGCCGCTGTTTCGGGGAAATACCGAGAAGGGATTCGCAGTGGCCAGTTGACGCTGATCTCCCCTTACAATCCCGAGGCCCGCTTCAATGTGGGCAACGCGATGGGGCGAAATAAGTACATCTACGCGCTTGCGGAGTACGCTGTTGTCGTAAGTTCTGATTTCGAAAAGGGCGGCACGTGGGCCGGGGCCGAAGAGGAGCTGCGGCGCGAGCGCGGCCGTCCGGTGTTCGTTAGAACCGGCAGTGGTGTTCCGAAAGGCAACACCGAGTTGCTGAACAAGGGAGCCAAGCCGTTTCCTGCAAATGCTCTCAATGAGAATCTGAGAGACATCCTGTGCGCCGCAATGGCCGCGCCTTCGGCGAAAGCTGTCCCGGAGGAACTGGCTTCAATGGAAGACACAGGGCCTGCGTATCCAGAACATCGTGCGGAGTTGGATTCAAGTCGAATGGCGGTGAGAGAAGCGCCGCATGAGGTCCCGGCCTCCGT
Organism: Lentisphaerota bacterium; assembly: GCA_020201415.1. GTDB lineage: Bacteria > Verrucomicrobiota > Kiritimatiellia > JAAZAB01 > JAAZAB01 > JAIVGW01. Next base: position 4,609 of record JAIVGW010000256.1, on the reverse strand, counting down.
GTATGATGCCGTGAAGCCTCTCATTCTCAGCGCTCTCGACAAGCCGAGAAAGCTCGATGAACTCGTCAAGATCCTCCAGGTCAGGAAGACACAGTTGCAGGACTGGGTGAAAATTTTGGTGGAAGAGGGCTTGGTCGAGCACAAGACCATTCGAAAGGTTCGGAAACTCTCCATCCGAAAGCCTGACGAAGAACTCAAGTTGTCGTAAGACCGTCCACCGCCGGTTTGCCGCATCCCGTCTTCACATTGACCAGGAAGAAGCAGCAGAAAGATTGCGCGCACGAAGAAGATGCCGCCGGAGGCGGCGTGGAGGTGCCCGAAGAAGCAGAAGAGTCGATCTCCCGGCGTGCCGAGCCGTAGCTCGCCAGCGGCGAGCGAAGGCTGGTCGGAGCGGCGGGATTTGAACCCGCGACCTTTTGCACCCCAAGCAAACGCGCTACCAGTCTGCGCCACGCCCCGAATTCCAGCCTGTGAATGCCATGCCGGCATTCAGAAAGAAACGGAGTCTATCAATTGAGGTGGGAGCGGTCAAGGACTGAAATCAGCGGGAAGGATTATGCGTCATTCTCGGGCAAGACGGCTCGGTCGGAGACCTCGCCCTACCATTTCATAAGCATTTACCGTGGGTAGGGCAAGCCCCCGCTAGGAGCTGGGTAAACCTCCGGCTTGCCGCGCCAAAAGGGGGGGGCGAGCCGCCGAGAATGACGCAGCCGTGAGGTGTTCCTGAGTAGTTGTGAGAAATTAATTGCAAATTAACCGCAATTCGCTAACCTTGTGTGGCTCTTATCAGGATATCCATCATGAAGCCAAAACTTAATCTCAAGGGGCGCAATCTGCTTTCACTCAGGGATCTTGCTGATCCCGAAATGCTGGCTTTGCTTGACCTGGCGGATCACCTGAAGTGCGAAAAGGCTCTGGGCATCCGGGGAAACCGTCTGGCGCGCATGTCGATTGCCCTGATTTTCGAGAAGGCTTCCACCCGCACCCGTTCGGCATTTACCGTGGCGGCGGTGGATGAGGGCGCCAGTGTGGAATATCTGGGAGCACATGATATTCACTTCGGAAAAAAAGAGTCCATCAAGGATTCGGCGCGGGTGCTGGGGCGCATGTATGACGGCATCCAGTTCCGCGGCTTCAAGCAGCAGACGGTTGAAACCCTGGCCGAGTTCGCCGGTGTGCCGGTGTGGAACGGTCTGACCGACAGCGAACATCCCACCCAGGCCCTGGCGGATTTGATGACGATCCGCGAGTATTTCCATAATCTCAAGGGATTGAAGACCGTTTACATTGGTGATGGTCGCAACAATGTCTGTAGTTCATTGATGCTGATTTGCGCGATGGCGGGGGTGGATTTCGTTGATTGCACTCCGCCGGAACTGGTCCCGGAGGCCGCGGCGCTGGATCAGGCCCGGGCTGCGGCCGGGCGCCATGGTTCGTCGGTTTCAGTCTGCCACGATCCGATGGAAGCGGTGCGGGGCGCCAATGTGGTTTATACCGATGTATGGGTTTCCATGGGCGAGGAAAAACAGTTTGATGAACGCCTGCGGCTGCTGATGCCCTACCAGGTCAATCTGCCGCTGATGCGCCGGACAGGCAACCTGGAGAACGACAGTGTGATTTTTATGCATTGCCTGCCGGCTTTTCACAACCATGATACGGAGGTTACCCGCGAATTGGGCGCCCTGGAGGTAACCGATGAGGTGTTTGAGGCGTCTTATTCCAAGGTCTTTGATCAGGCGGAAAATCGTCTGCATACAATCAAGGCAGTAATGCTGGCAACATTGACGGATGGGGTGGGTTATGAGTAAAACGGGCGCTGAAGAATCACTGACCTGGGAAGAGCTGCGGGAAATGGGGCCCAGGGAACGGGCGCGTGAATTTGAGGTTTACGGGCGTTTGTTTCATGTGCTGCTGGCGCAGCAGTTCGATCGCGCCCTGCTGGATGAACTGGGCGTGCAGGCCACCCGGATCCGGCATATCGCCAAGAGCAAGGCCGGCATGGATTTCCTGCGCTCCCAGCTTTCGCATAAGACCGCCATGCTGTATTTCACCCAGCCCAGTTCGCGTACCTTCCTGTCGTTCCATTCGGCCTGCCAGATGCTGGGGATGAAGACGGTGGAGGTTCGCGATACGGCCACTTCCAGCGAGATCAAGGGGGAGACTCAGGAGGACTCGATCCGCACTTTCAGTTCCTTTGCCGATGTGGTGATCATGCGCACGGCCGTGGGCGGTTTGGCGGAGAAGATGGCCTGGATGCTTTCGCACACCGAGCGGCCGATTCCCATCATCAATGCCGGCTCGGGCAAGGATCAGCATCCCACCCAGGCCCTGCTGGATGTCTATACGCTCCAGCGCAGTTTCGAGAAGCGCGGCGGGATCGACAACAAGACGGTGCTGTTCGTGGGCGATTTGGCCCGCGGACGCACGGTGCGCTCGCTGGCCCAGTTGCTGACCAACTATCGCGGGGTGCGTCAGTTGTTCGTTGCGCCGCCGCAACTGCAGATTGGCGCCGATATTCTGGAATTGCTGGACGCCGCCGGGGTGCAATACGAGCTGGGCGATGACTTTGAAGCCATGTTGCCGCGGGCGGATGCCATCTACATGACGCGCATTCAGGATGAGTGGGATCAGCAGGCCGGGGAAAGCCGTCAGCTTGATTTGGCACGTTACAATTTCGGTGTGCGGCATCTGAAACTGATGCTGCCGCATGCCGTGCTGATGCATCCGCTGCCGCGGCGGCAGGAGATTGCCACGGAAGTGGACGGTGATTCACGCGCGGTTTACTGGCGTCAGGTGCGCAACGGCATGTGGGTGCGCGCGGCCCTGCTGGCCCGCATCTTCAACTGCTGCGGGCCGATCCGTGAATTCCACGGCGCTTGAACAAACTAGTGCTGCGCCTTTCGTCAAGAACTCAGCCGGCGCTGATCTGGCCGGCCCGGGCCATGCTGCGGGCTTCCACGCTCTGCACTTCGAGGTAACCCTGCGAGCTTACCGGATTCAAGCCCTTGCTCTCTTCCATGGATGAGTCGTCGGGGTTGTACAGTGAGCCCGGGCAGTCCGTCAGGCTGCTGAAATGGATGTTGCCCTTGTAAAGGGTTACTTCCACATTGCCGGTGGCATGCGCCGCCAGGGTGTCGATGGCGGCCAGAGCCGCGCGGGCGGCGGGCTCGTAATAACGTCCGTCATAAATCTGGCCGGCTACCAGGACGGAAAGCTCGCGGAAAAGCTGTGCGGCGCGGCGATCCAACACGGCCTGGTAAACGAAGGCCAGGCATTGGCCCAGCAGTTCCATCCCGGGCGCTTCGTACACGCCCCGGCTCTTGGTGCCGATAATGCGGTTTTCGAGGGCATGTTTCATGCCGATGCCGTGCTTGCCGCCAATCTTGTTGGCCAGGCGCATCGCTTCCAACGGTTTGAGCCGCCGTCCGTTGACGGTTACGGCGCGCGCCTGTTCAAACCGTACCCGGAATTTTTCCGGCCGGTTGGGGGCGGACTGCGGCCAGACGCCCATGGTCGGTTCGACGATCGTGCAGGGCGTGCTCAGGCTTTCCAGGTCCTCGGCTTCATGCGACAGTCCGGCCAGATTGGCGTCGGTGGAGTATTTCTTGCGGCCACCGGCAAAGGCCTGGATCTTCATGCGTTTTAGATAGGCCGCCATCTGTTTGCGGCCGGGGAATTCCTTGAGCATGACCGGATCGCGCCAGGGGGCGTAAACGCGCATGTCGGGGGCCAGGGCGTTGGTGTAACGCTCGAACCGCACCTGGTCGTTGCCGCGTCCGGTGGCGCCGTGCGCCAGGACGGTGCAGCCTTGCTTGCGCATGGCCGGGAGCAGACCGCGTACGGTCACGGCCCGGGCGATGCCGGTACTGTTCCAGTAGCCGCCGTCGTACATGGCCTGGGCCTTGAGCACTTCGAAGCAGGCTTCGGCCATTTCCTTTTTCAGGTCAATGATGGTGGTGTGCACGCCGCAGGGCGCCATCTTGCGCGCCACATTGCGGATGTCGGTCTCGTCGGGTTGCGCCAGGTCGGCGCTGAAGCACACCACTTTGATCCCGGTGTCCGTGAGCTTGCGGGCGATGGTCCGGCTGTCCAGGCCGCCGGAAACGCACATGCCGATTTTTTCCCCTGCCAGTTCATCGATGGTCATATTATTTCCCCTTGTGTTGATTGTAAGCAAAGTAAAGCCGGTTATCCGGGTTTGTCGATTATTTACTGATTCCGAAAGTGCGGCAGATATTGTCGCAGGTAACCCGGCGTATGGCATCCTCATCCATGCCCCAGAACGGCAGGACTTCCTCCACCAGATTGCGGTAGAGGCATAGCGACGGAAAGCCCGAGGCGTAGGGAGGATAAATTTTATCGCAGAGCGGGTGGGGCGCATGATCGGTCTCGATCCAGTCGATTTCACCCTGTTTCAATGCCGTGCGCAGGGCGATGTTGTCAGAAGGCTCGCGCAGCGGCGGATTCACCTTGTAGAGCAGTCCCGCCGTGCCGTTCATCTGGGAGGAGGACCAGAGCAGGTGGTGGGGGGTGACAGCGCAGGTCAAGCGGGGGCCGCCGCCGCCCGCGGCTGCGGCCGCGCGTGCGCACCGGATGACGTCCAGAGCGC
>JAIVGW010000025.1 GCA_020201415.1 Lentisphaerota bacterium | reverse complement strand
GTCCAAGGACGGGTCCCAAACCAGGTGCGCCATCAGGTAGTACATCGGCGCCTGGGGCGCCCAGTGTTCGCGGATATAATCGACATAGATCCCCATCCAGCCGTTCGTGGCGACAAACTTCATATCATCAATAGTGCGGTTGAACGGCACGTCCGGCAACCCCCACTGCCAGCCGACGGGATTGCCGACATTGGGTCGCCAGAAATTCAACTTGGTTAACTTACCCCAGTCAGCGAAGTTTCCGCGTTGTGTCGTGAATTTGCTGTCGCCCATGTCGGACCGCAACAGGAAATTGGCCACGTTGCCAATGATGACGTTTTCGTCAGGCACCGCCGCGACGGGCGCCGGCCGCGAGTGGCCGTAGGCCATCATGTAGATGTATAAGTCCTTGTCCGGAAAGCGTTCCTTCAAGCCGCGGGCCAGGCGGTTGGCAAACGTGACGTCCCGGTCCGACAACGGCACATACTCGTGGGAAAAGCCCTGCCAGATGAAACCATGGCGCAGATTCCCGTCGGGATGGTCCCAAGCCCGACAATTCGGGCAAATGCAGTGCCCATGTGCCCAACCGTCGCCCGGGGAGGCGTTGAACACGCGCAAGTTCGGGTTCTCTTCCAGTTGATCGGCCACGTCGTCCAGGAACTGTTTGGCGAGATCGGGGTTGGATTGGCACATCTTGACGGTTTGTTTTCGAGGGAAAGGTTTGTCCCCCCCGCCCCGGGTGCCGTTGGGCTGCGAAGCGAAATACTCGGGATGGGACTCGTGGAACCGGTCCCACCATTCGCCCCAGGGGCCGTGCCCGCCCATCGATGGAAGCTCGGAGAGTTGCAGCCGTTGCGCCCGCGTCCAGTACTTGGACGTGGGCGCATCCAAGCCGTCCGTTCCGCCGCGATTAAACATCGTATAAGCAAGCAATCCGTCGCGGGCCAGGACTTGGGGATGGTACCGATACGTGAACGGCGCGAAAGCGATGCTATCGCGCTTGATGACATCCATACCCAACTCGCCCGGCCACAGCCACCGCACACCGAGGCAATCACGTAAAAACGTGTACACGGCGTTGTGCGTGCCGTATTCCTGCTGGACGCCGTTGATTGCCTTGCCCGACTTGTTGGTAATGACGAGAGCATCCGGGTCCCATACATCGCGTCCGGCAATCACAACGTGATTTTCGTTGGCCGCAAGCAGGATCTCACCGGGGTTCCGGAAATTAAAATCAATTTCCGGAAAAAGCTCGTCGAGCCTGGGTTGGTAACCGACCCAAATGGCGTGTTCCGGAACCGGTTCGGGACAACCCTCAATGACCTCGGGCCGTGCCCCGCTGGTTTTTTCGATGTAGTAGGCCAGCTCGTCCGCCGCCTGGCGCGTCAGCAATGGCGCGTCCTTGAACAACACGATCGGCGCGACGCTCTGGCCGTCAACCATCCGCTAGAGTAAAATCCCGTTATTTTGAATTTGGGCTCTCTCATTCGTCAATGTCTCCCTTTGTGCCTTAATTTTCGTTTCTTTGATTGTTTTTCGTTTCTTTGATTGTACTCGTCAACCGCTCTCGTCGCCCGCTCTCGTTGGCCGGCTCTTCCTCTTTTCGGTGGACGATAGCGGGCGACGAGAGCGGACCACGATTGCCTTCGTCCGTTCCTCTCAATCTTCTCTCGCCAACGCGGCGCTGAACAACTTGTTGAAAATTTGGTTGCGGCCAGTGCGCCGCGTTATCTTATTCCAAATCGTTTACAGTGTCTTCCTGATCATCGTCGTTTTCGCCTGCGGCTTCCCACGTGATCGGGCCTTTGCCATCATTCCCGGCAGGCACGGAGTCCCCCGCCTCGGCCAGCATCTGGGCCATCTGCGCCGCCGCCCACGTTCGGTCCGCTTCGTTCATTTGCTTATCGTCAGCCTCCGCCATAACGCGGTAGGCGTCGGCCGCTTCGCGGTAACGGCCGGCGGCGGCAAGCGTTTCGGCAACGGACTTCATGCCCAGTGTGAACCAGTGTCGACTTTTCGTGCTCCAACCGGGCCCCAGCACCGCCAGGGCTTCGTCATAACGCTGATTGGCACGCAGATAACCGGACGCCTGGATCCTGGCCTGCAATGTCCCGGATTGGCCGGCATCCAACTCAATTATCCGCATGTCGGTTTCGAACGTCTTGTCGGCGTCTTTCATCGTCCGCTCATACACCTGGCGAGCCAGAAAATCCAATATCCTGAGTTTGTGTTGCTTGGCGTCGGCGAATTCAAGCGCCTTTTCAATTGAACCGACAAGGGCCGGTCGGCCACGGCGGTCGCCCGTTCCAAGCCCTGTGTGTAGTTGCCTTCCTGAAGTCCAAACGCTACCGCCGCCCGGGCCCTGGCCAACGTCGCCAACTCCGAATCGCTCGTCTCGGCGGCGAGAGTTGAATACGTCTCGTACGCTTTTTCGTTATTCTTGGGCGATTTCCCCCCTAAATATAGTTGAAGTTCTCCCTGGCTCGCCTGATAGGCTTCATAGAAATTCATGTTGACCACCGACTGCGCTGCGAATCCATGACCTACGCAAAGCAGCGTTATAACAATCATATTCTCCCGTAGCATCGCCTGTCTCCTTTTTTTTGTGGAATGCTTATTGACTGTGACTATTCGGATTTCTTTTGCTTGAAAAGCCATGGCACAAGGTCTTTTTCTGCCCAGGCGTTTTCCCAAGACTTGTGACCAACTCCGGGATACTCAGTGTATTTCATCTCACCTCCGGCAATTTTTATAGCCGCACGCATGTCCCTTGACCCGCTAACCGGCACGGTCGGGTCTTGCTCCCCATGAAACGCCCATATGGGAAGATGGGCGATCCTCGCCGCCTGTCCGGGATCTCCGGCGCCGCAGACTGGAACAGCGGCCGCGAACAGATTAGGTTTCCGCAAGATAATATCCCAAGTGCCATACCCACCCATTGACTGTCCCGTGACGTAAATACGATCCGGATCAATATTGAATTCATTTTGAACGGATTGCAGGATTTGCAAGACCCGTTTCATCTGTTCGCTGATCGGCACGTCGGAAATTGCATAGGATCCTTTCGTCCAACTGGTATTAACCCATTTTTTATCTTTAGGACATTGCGGGGTCAACAGAAAAGCCGGATATTTCTGGAGAATATCGTCCTGAGAAAGCGCTTTAAAGGCCTCAGTCCCGCGGCTTCGGTTGTCATTACCCCGACCTCCGGCTCCATGCAGACAGAGTACCAAGGGATGTTTTTCCTTGGGATCGTAATGGACCGGTTTCATGATCCGGTAAGGCATGGCCTCTCCATCCGTGTCCTTAAAGATGCGGGCTTCAGACGTCATGTTCACATCATTTCCAGCAAATGTTGATAGCCCGAAAACAAAAACCAACGTTCCAAAGATAAATCTCATTTTCAATTTCATTTATCGCTAACAGTCTCATAATAGGTCGAATAGCCTGTTGCAAACTCATGTTGATTGCCATCCGTTCATTCGCCATGGAGGCAATCAGCGCTTGATTTCCCTGGGATAAAAAGGCAAAGCTTGACTTTTCTGTCTTTGGATTTGCTGCCGAAAGCCATTGGGATATTTTTCGATCAGCGCATCAATAATTTCGCAATTATCCAAGGCTTTCTGATAGGATAGTGTATCCCTGCCCTGCGAGAATTTATAGTTGGCCATAAGCTCCATGTTTTCACTGGTTACTTCCAGGAACGTCAACCCGGCCCGGGTAAAACCAATACGTTGCGTGTAAATCTCCGGACTGTCGGCGACCGCCTGCTCCGCTTGATCCAACAGGTCATTGGCCCGTTCATACAACGTGTCATTAAAGACCTTGAGCCAGTCTTTCTCCGGATCAGTGGCGACTTTTCGTCTGGCGACTTCCATGAGCGACCAATACACCGACATGGTGTCGGCGGCGGGCCCATAGGCGCGCGTGTAGTAGTCGTCCATGATCGCGTCCGCGTCCTGAAGGGGATTCCAGACCATCTGCGCGATCAGATAATACAATGGAGCCTGCGTCCACCAATAGTCGCGGATATAGTCGACATAGATCCCGACGCATCCCCGTTGACCGACGAGCCGTAAGTTTTCGGCGACCAGGGTCATGTCTCCGGGACCGCCATCTTGAAAACGGGCGCTATGGCCGACATTTGGACGCCAGAAGTGGCTTTTCGTTTTATCCGTATACTTGATATATTCCGCGCGATTCTCGTCCGACACTTCTGAATATCCGTCGAAGAAATTGTGAACCAGTGAAGGATGCACATTGTCCGCGGCGTATATTTCAACCGGCGCCGGGACGGAGTTTCCATAAGCGTGAATGGTCACGCAATAATTCTTTCCGGGATATTTTTTATTCAACAGCTCGGCACAACGGTTGGCGAACCGCACCTGGCGGTCGGACATGGAGAGGTAGTCCTGGATCACGCCGCTCCAGATTGTTTGTTTGCGTTTGGCATCCGGATGGTCCCACTTTTGGCATTCATCACAAACGCAGAATCCCCAATTTCCACCATCGTTCTCGGCAGCGGTGAAATGGGTCAAATAAGGATTGATCGCCAACTTCTTACTTATATCTTCAACCCACTGCTCCGCCACTTTCGGGTTCGACAGGCACATCTTTACATTTTTTCCATCCGGATTCATCCCGATGCGCGTGCCGTCCGGCTGCAAGGCGAAGAAATCCGGATCGCTTTCATGGAACCGTTCCCACCAGTCACCGAACGCGTGACCGCCGACATCCGCGTAAAGCGAACCAAGCCACAGGCGCTGATACTTCATCCAATTATTGTCGGGACTTCCATCCGCGGTTCGCGCACGTCGATGGTAAGCGAACACGCTGTCGCGCATGCGAATTTGAGGATGATAGCGAAACACGAATGCCGGCAGGGCAATGGTTGTTTGTTTCACGATGTCCTCGCCCAAGTCGCCCGGCCATAACCAACGCACGCCAAGGCAGTCCTGGATAAACGTATACACGGCGTTGGCCGTGCCGTATTCCTGCTGATAGCCTTGAATATCAACGCTCCCGTTCTGGAATGACTCCTTGGGAGCGGTCGTGAAATCAGGGTCCCAGCGATCGCGGCCGGCGATCAGGACATGCTTGGCATTGGCGGAGAGGAGTATTTCCTCGGGGTATTTGAACTCAAGATCGATGTTGGGGAACAGCTTTTTGAGTACCGGCTGGTAGCCGACCCAAATCGCATGTTCCGGCATTGGATCAGTCTCACCTTCAATCACTTCCGGTTTGGCGCCACTGACTTTTTCAATATACTCGGCCAACGTGCCGGCAGCCTGACGCGTGAAGTGCGGCGCATCTTTGGGAACCACAATGGGAGCGGGATTCTTCCCATCCGCAACCAGTGCCAGTTTTCCTTCCGCGTCGCCGGACGCGGCGGGCGCGTGGGCCGCGACCGCTTCCCTGGCTTCCTTGACATACACCTTGAGATCGTCCACTTTATTCGCGCCATAGAAGTATAAACCAATATATCCATGGCTCGTGTCCTGGAGTGGATGTTTATCGAAATGCTGGAAGACAAGTTCGCCATCCACGAACATTCGCAGAAAACCCTCGTCGTTCTCTACGATGATGCGATGACGCTTGTTCGGGACGATCGTGATCGCGGCGTCCTTTTGATCGACAACAATCGCGCCTTCTTTTCTCAACATGTTGCGCGTGTTGTAGAATCCGCCGAACTGGAAGAAATATCCCGTCGACCAAACAGGCCGTGGCCGCTTCTTCCTGTCAAGCGATACGTCCTTCGGATTCGCGCAGTGCAGGAACGGGGTAATGTCACACACCGTCACCTCCGGCGTTACCTCATCCTTTAATATCCCGAAGACAAAGGGGTTAACGTCCGTGGTGGCGTCGAATTCCATGCGCTGGTATTGGGGTTTATCCCCCTCGATAACAGGTTGGCTGGAGACGAGCGTCCCGGCGCCGCGGAGGCAGCCGTCCTGTATTTCCCACACCCCGCCCAGCGGGTTCCAGGCGTCACCCAGCTCGGCGCGCTCAAAATCATCATGAAATACCAGCTTCCATTCAGGTCGCTCGGAAGACCGGGACGGCGATACCATACCCAAGCTCCATAACAGGATGCATGCTGCGCGGACAACGAATTTTGACGGATCAAGATATTTCATGGTTATATCCTTTTGAGTATTGCCTTACGGTTGATTTTTGGTTTTTTGATTTTCAGCGCCTGTTTCATAAACATATCCCTGCTTCCGCCCACGTTCCGTCAAAAATGACAGCACAAGTTACTTTCAAAAGTCCGGACGGTTGCGACGACGCGCAACCCTCCAGTGAAAAAACAGTCGGATTTATTGATGTTTGGAGGGTTGCGCGTCGTCGCAACCTATTTTGCATAGACTTTTAAAACCAGATCAGCACGTATTTTAATTAAACACTTGTCTTTGTATGGGGGCATCGATTTCCCTGCCTCCTCCCCCGTTTTTCTTGCAGTCTACGCACCACCCGACGACCGCAGATTAGGGCGAAAGAATAGGGCGAAAGATTAAGGGGTGCCGGATCCCCTCCGCATGCCCTATTCATCCAGATACACCGCCCATGAAGATGACCACGTGCCAAGTAGTTTGTCCGCAAGCGCTGCAAACTTCAAAGTAACACCGTAGACATCAAGTTGCTCATGTGGGAAGTAATTCGCCATACTCTTTCCCATAATCTTTCGCCCTATTCTTTCGCCTTAATCTCCCGTTTTACGATCCGCTCTCGTCGCCCGTTCTCGTCCACCGATCCCCGTTTTTGTTTTTTTCATAAAACTTTTGACAGTACCCCCATCATTCTCCTGAAATAGGCCTCCCGTTCATCCACGTGTCCATCGTTGCGGACCGGCGCGTTGGCGGCCGGCGCCAGGGGCGCCTCGTAGTCGAGATGGCAAACGCTCGGCGCTTGAAAGAGCGTCCAGCGCAGCAACATGGCCTTGAGCTTGGAGACGCGCTCCTGGCAGGTGGAATCACGGAAGCGATTGTCCAGCTCCAGCGGGTCCGTCTCGAGATCGTAATAGCGACTGTTCGGTTCGTCCCGATTCAGGATCAGCTTGTCGCGGTCGGTACGCAGCATGTAGTGATTCCGGCTGTAACTCTCGCCCACGACGAAAGGACTGCCTTCGGGGTGGGAAGCAAGATCCCGCCCGGCCATCATTGCCGGCGTCGCGACGCCAGCCGCCGCCAGAATCGTCGGTGCCACGTCGACATTGCTGGTCAACCCACGGCCCACGGAGCCGGCCCCGGCATTCCCCGGATACTTGAGTATGAGCGGCACGCGCATGGTGGGGTCATACATGGCGCCGCCCTTGAGCAGCAGGTGATGGAAGCCCATGTAGTCGCCATGGTCGCTGGTGTAGACGATCAGCGTGTCATCATACAGCCCCTGCTCCTTGAGCAGGTTGATCATGCGACCGACCTGGTGGTCGATTTGGCTGATCGAGGCGTAGTAGAGCGCCATGACCTTGCGCAGCGAAGCTTCGGTCAAATCCTTGTGGGGGAAGAAACCGCTGGAATGGTCCAAATCGGCCTCAAGACACGATTCGGTCCACCCCGGCAGCAAACTCAGAGACCGCGGGTCATACATCATGTCCCATGGCGCCGGAGGATCAAAGGGATGATGGGGCTTGATGAAGCCGACCATCAACAGATTTGACTCGCTCCCCCAGGACGCCAAGGTCTCCATCGCCTTGTCGCCAATCCATGTGGTCGAATGATGCGCTTCATCCAGATTGGAGACCTGAGCGCCCATGTTCTCCCAGTAGCATGCCGTTGCCCGTTCCCGGTATTCGTCAACCTGATCCTCCAGGTCGTTCCGGTCGCAGAGGCCCTCCGCCATCAGCCAACGATGATAGTCATCATCATATCGTCCCGGGCCATGCTGCTCGGCCAGCCACATCTCGTCGAACCCGACATCAAGGTAGGTCGGCGTGAAGTGCATCTTTCCCACAGCCGTCGAGCGGTAACCGGCACGCCGCAATTGCTTCGGAAAGGTGTCGATACCGGCCGGGAGGGTGCAGTGATTGGACCACCCCAGGTGTTGGTGGACGTAGAGGCCGCTGAGCAGGCTGTAGCGCGACGGCGTGCAAACCGGGAAGGGACAGAACGCGTTGGCGTAACGGACGCCATCGTCGGCGAGCGCGTCAATGCCAGGCGTCTGAATATCGCGGTTTCCATAGGCGCCGACACAGTCCCAGCGGTGCTGGTC
>JAIVGW010000467.1 GCA_020201415.1 Lentisphaerota bacterium | reverse complement strand
GGCCGGGCGGATATTATCCGGATGTCTTCGCTTAAGAGTTGGCGCGGGGTATCTTATGACTGGTGCCGGTTCCAGCGCATGCAACTGGATTCGTTGAGTGTTGGTGGTGGACATCCCTTCTCCGGATGGTGGGATCGTTTTCACGAGACTAATCCAGATTTTTTCGCCCTGCAGCCGGACGGATCAAGGGGCGGTGGTGAAACTCCCTATCCGAGTGCCAGGACCGTCAAGCTCTGTAAATCCAACCCGGCGGTCTGGGCGCAGTGGCTGAAGGACGTGGAGGCCGCCCTGGAACATAATCCCAACAAGTTGACTTTTGACTGTAGCGCGAATGATGGCGGCTATAACGGTTACTGCGTCTGCACAAATTGTCAGGCATGGGATCATCCGGATGGACAGTTGGTTAATCATGGCTGGAAGGGTCTCAACATGGAATATGTTGCGATGTCAGATCGGCAAATTACCTTTGCCAACACACTGGCCCGGATGCTCAAGGAGCGTTTCCCGGATAAGGAGCTTTATGTCAGCGGACAAGCCTACGGTCACTCCCGTCCGCCACCGGTCGCGGCGGTGCCTGACGACAATGTGATTTTTTCGCTCGTGGCCAACCTTCACAATCGCCCGCCCGGAAATCACCGTGAGCAGCTTCAGGACTGGGGCCGGGCCGTGCCCAACCTCGGCTGGCGTCCGAACCTTGGCCATGGCGCCGGCTGGTCGCTTGGTTTTCCCAACATCGCGCCCCGGCGCGTGATGGAGGACATGCGTTTTGCGGCCGACAACAAAGTCATCGTGATCTTTTTCGACACCGTCTGGGAACATTGGGCGAATCAGGGGCCGCATTACTACATGCTGGCGCAGATGGCCTGGAACCCGTACGCCGACGGCGAAGCCATCCTGGCGGATTACTACCTTCGCGCGTTCGGTCCGGCGGTCAAAAACATGACCGATTACTGGACGCTGATAGACGATGTCTCGGAAGATATCCTGTTCAACGGCAAGCCGGCGGAGAAAGCTTGGGACGCGGACTTCTACCGCCGGGCCTACAATTATCTGGACCGGGCGGCTGCAGAGGTGGCAAGCGCGCCGGAGGTTTATGGGCAACGTATTGCCTTCGTCCGCGCGGGGTTGGATTATCTGCGCCTGTATTATGAAAACAAGGCCTTGATCACGCTGCTGAAGAAAAGCGACTTCAAGGACGCCGAGGCCTTGGCGGTGGCGCGCGCCAACTGGCAGCAGATCGTCCGGATATTAGAGGCACGTCCCCCGGCGTTCAATCCATTGTATATTAGCGCCACCAGTTCCAATTCCAGGGCGCTGGCCGTCAATCCCGACCATCAAAAAGCCAAGGAAGAGGAAAAAGCGAGTGTAGTCCAACCGGGAATGGAATGACGTCGCTTAATAAGCAAATCCGAGGAGTGAATTATGTTAAAAGTGACATCCGCCGCCG
>JAIVGW010000255.1 GCA_020201415.1 Lentisphaerota bacterium | reverse complement strand
GCAATATTGTGATTGACTTCAACCGCTTTGGTCTGCGCACCCGCGCCGCCGAAGAAATGACCACATTGGGCACCGGCGTTGCGTCTGCAGATGGCTCCGTGGAATTGTCCACGCTGACCGTGGAGATTGACATTGCCGCCGCTGCCTCCGCGCCGATCCTGAGAGCGCGCGCGCTGCAATCGCCGCCCGCACCGCTGGGATGGGTAAAGCACGTGCGCGTGTTCAATTACAACCCGAGCGCGGGCGGCGAGTTTGAAATCAGTGACCTTCCGAAAGGCCATCTGTTTAACCAGGTCCATTTCGCGAGTGGCGACGTTGACGCGCTGCGCATCGAGCGAGACCGCTTTGTAGTCTTTGAGCGCAACGCCGCAGAAAACATCCTGGCGCTGTCCGATGGCGTGCGGGTGCCTCAATCGGATTATTTTCACTTCGACGGAACCGAGGACGGGAACGGGGGTGAAATGTTCGAAACTCGCGGGGTTAGCGATTTGCGTTTCGTGCTCAACATGAGCGCCGCCGGTAGCGTGCCCGTTATCGTGGAATCGGTCGCGCCGCTGATTTAAGGGGACACCATGAGCCAACAAGAGCAGAGCCGCGAATCGTTCCTTGGGTTTCTGGATGGCGTGTTGAATACCGCCAGCCAGACCGCGCAAGGGTATTGGGCGACCAAGTACGGGAGCCGCACGGAGCAAGTGCCGCCGGATAACACGGTAACGAATCCTGACGTGGACCGGGCCAGTTCCGAGCCGACCATTGCGGGCGTGCCGCAAAGCACGCTGTTGCTAGGGTTTGGCGGGCTGTTGCTGTTCGCGCTGCTATTGCAGCGTTAAACCGTGGAATTTCTCGCCAGCCTGCCGCCGATCAACAACCAGGCCGGGAGCGCCTGGGGCGCGCCAGTTAATTTCGGCGCGGTCGATTTCGGACCGAGCGCCGCGCAGCAGGCAACCCAACCCACCACCCTGTTAATCGCCGGGGCCGCGCTGATCGCGCTGGTGCTGATCGTCAAGAGGTAAACCGATGGCGCTATTTGGCGGCATGTTCAACAGCGACTCGCGCACCAGTACGCGGGCCGCTGCGCAGACGCAACAGACGCAGGGCAATAACGCACCGTCGATTGCGCTAAACGATCTCAACCTGAAAAAAGCGGACGGGGCGAGTGTCGCCGTTAATGTCGATATTGAGCAGACCGACCACGACGCGATAAAAAGCGCGTTTATGTTCGCAGGCGAGGCCGGGAGCTCTTACGCTGACCAGGCCGAACGCAATACCGACCGCGCGTTTCAGTTCGCAGGCGAGGCCGGAGCGAGTGCGAGGCAAGAGGCGCAAGAAGCACGAGAGCAGGCGTTACAGTTCGCCGCCGAAGCCGCCGCCGCCGCCACCGCCGACCGCGAACGCGCAGCACAGGCAACCGCCCGCGCGCAGGCGCAAGCAGCATCGAGCGCAAGGGCCAGTGCCGCCGCCAGTGCCCGCAGCGCATCGCAAGCAATGGAGTTTGCCGGGGAGACGACCGCCGCTTTCCTGGACGACAATGCCGAAGCGCGCGCGCTGGCGTTTCAGTTCGCAGGCGAAGCCGGGGAGCGTTACCTGGCCGACAACGCGGAGTCGCGCTTGCTTTCCTACCAGTTCGCAGGCGAGGCCGGCGCGCGCTACCTGGACGACAATGCCGCCGCGAGGGAGCAGGCGTTCGATTTTGCCGACCGCCGCGCCGAAGCCTCCGACGAGCTCACAGGCGCCGCGCTAAACGCTGTCACCGTGGGGAGCCGCGAGGCGCTAGACTTTGTATATGACAACAACCAGCAGGCGTTCGTGTTTGCGGGCGAGGGTGTCAGCGCCGGTTTTGAGGCCAGCAGCTACGCATTGAGCGCATTGGACGCAATGGCCGGGCAGGCGATGGGCGCGCAGGGCACCGCGTTTGAAACCGCAACCGCCGCCATTCTGGAAAGCGCCGAAAGCGAAACCGCCAGACTATCGCAGCAGGTAGTTATCGGATTATTTACCGTGGCGGGCATTTTTCTCTGGAGGGCGACTCGATGAAGCTAACAACCTACCGCTACAACATACCGGCGGGCGGGACTGTGCCGATAGGCGTTAAAGGCCGCTTTATTCGCGGCATGGCGTCTGATTCGGATTACAAAATCCGCATAGACGATGCGGCGCCTACAAAGTTTCAAACCGGGATCGCGTTTTCCGCGCCTACCTGGTTTAACCGCCTGGAAATAATCAACCCGGCGGCAATCGCGCAGGAAATAGAAGTAATCGTGGCCGCTCTAATGAGTAGCGTCACGCCGCGTATTGACCTGGCGCCGGTCGAGCAGGCCGTCGCCGACGCCCGCGACGATATTGCCGCCGCGCGTACCGCGCTGGCCGATGACGTGAGCGCCGCGCGCCTGGCGCTGGCGAACGATACCGCGACGTTACTCGGGCGCCTGACTGCAACCAGGGCCGGAAATCTGGACGCCAGCATAAGCAGCAGGGCAAGCCAGACCAGCGTGAACACCGTCGATAGTGTTGCGGATACCATCGCCGGGCGCCTGACCGCTGCGCGGGCCGGAAAGCTGGACAACCTGAACGCAACCATCAGCAGCAGATCAAGCCAGACCAGCGTGAACGCTGTACCGCTGACGCCGATAAAATCCGTGCAGCGTGGATACACCAACCGAGCCGCCGCCAACTACACAGACGTGACCATATCCGCGATAAATACGTCGAAAGCGTGGGTGAACGTGATGGCCGACCAGGACGGGCTGGAAAGCAGCACCGTGGACCGAGCGCACGCGGAGTTTCTCAACAGCACAACGATGCGCCTGTACTCACGGAAAAGGTACATACACGTGCGCTGGGAGATTATCGAATATGTCTAGATTTTACGCGCAAACATCGCCGGGCGGTCTGGTGGTCGGAGTATCCGAGCTATCCGCAGAGGTCAGCGCGCCGGGGCTTATCGAAATATCAGAGGAACAAGCAAGCGCCAGTCTGTTGGGCATGCTGTGGGATGGGACCGACTTTGTAGACGATCCCAACCCGCCCGAAAGGCCCGCAGACACCAGAGAGGCCATGCGCCTGGCGCAAAAAGCGCTAGCAATCCGCGAGCTTCCCGACACGATCCGGTTTCTTGATAGCGAGGAGCGCGGCGAGGCGTCGAAGTTGTTTCCGGCATGGCGCCCGGATGGAATGGCCGTGAAGGTGGGCGAAGTGTACCGCTACCAGGGCGAAGCCTGGCGCGTGATGCAAGCGCACAACACACAAGCCGACTGGACGCCGCCCGCCGTGCCCGCGCTGTTTGAGGTGTTGTAGTGTGGAGATTACCGCAGGGCTGGCCGCGCTGGTTTTTCTGGTTTACCTGGGGCACCGGGCGCCCGATCCCGAAGGTGCGCCGATGACCGACGACCAGCCGCGCGGCATTCGGAATAACAACCCTGGGAACATCGAGGACCAGCCCGGCAACGATTGGCAGGGCCGCACCGGGCATGATGGCCGCTATGTGATCTTTTCCGCGCCGGTTTGGGGTATTCGCGCAATGGCGCGCATTCTGGATACCTACCGGGCGCGCGGCGTGGATACCCTCGCGCAAATCCTGGCGACGTGGGCGCCCGAGCACGAGAACCCCACATCGAGCTATGTGGCCTATGTGGAAGGCGCCACCGGCATTGATCGCGGGCACGTCATCACCCGCGCAGACTATCCGGCGGTGATCGAGGCTATCATTTATTTTGAGAACGGAGCGCAGCCGTACAGCCGCGCCACCATCACCGAGGGGATCAACCGCGCATGAACAAAGCACACAAGCGACACCGCCGCCACCAGGCCACGCAGCCGCGACCGCCGACCGTGGAGCTACACGGACCACCGGCACCGCCAGAGAAAGCACCCGCAGCGCGCCGCAGGGCCGCACCGCGCAAGAGCGCACCGCGCAAGGCAGCACCGCGCAGGAGCGCCACCGGGCGCCGCCGGGGGGCTAGGGTCGCCGCGTGATTAGCGCCGTGCGCATCGAAATAAAGTGGCTAACAATCACCGCCGAGCAGTTGCGGGCCGATGCCACCGAAGCCGCCCGCGTGGCGGCAAAGGCCGAAGCGACCGCCATCCGGGCGCATGATCGTATTGATGTTCTTCAGGGGTCTATACAGAAGGCCCGCGCCGCCGCCGTGGAATCACTCACCGAATAGCGGCACGATCCGCGCGGCATTCGCCGCCGCGTTTTTCCCTTCCAACATGCGGATGTATTCATCCTGGCGCGCCAGTTCTGCGCGTGCTGCCTGCAGGTCCGCGTGCGCATTGTTCAGCATGTCAAAAAACAGCCGGAATTGTCCGATCTGTGCGGGGTGCAGGCGTTGCCCGTTATCGCAGACCAGCGTGCCGCCATCGAAGGCGTACCCATACCAGGCCGCGCGATCCGGTATGACCTGGCCGCGCTGGTGGAGGTCCAGCAGGCGCGCCGCCGTGGGGCCGGGGTGTCGCCTGCCGGCGCGCCAATCGGCCACCGTGCGCACGCTGACGCCGAGCAGCGCCGCCGTGGTGGTGTCATCGAAGGGAATATGCATCAAAAATCAGCCGCGGGGTTGATGAAAAAAACCGATCAACATTGCCAGTCTCATCGAAAAAAACCATGAGCAGTGCGCCGGGAACGCGCATTATGCCCGCGCCTGTGGACAACCGCAAAACTGTCCACATATGCGTATAATATATAGCGCGTAAAAAGCAAAAACGCAGAAATAAGCTATAAATAAAGGGGTTTTTGTATTTTCATGCATCGCAAATTGCGCAAGTGTCATTGCACGGACACCAGGCGCGGGCCGCTGGCGTCATCGCCCGCGAGAAAGCGGCGCACCACCGCATCACCGGGGTGAAAATCATCCGCGACCGATTGCCAGAAGGCCCGCGTTTGATCGTCCGGGGCGCGCTCGACTTCCGTTAACGCCACCAGGTAACGCGGGTCAATTCCGCAATAAACCGCTATTTTTAGGGCATATTTCGCGGAAAGTGGGCGCCCGCATTGCCAGTGATAAAGGTTCGCGCGTTCCGCGCCAAGTACCTTGGCTAGCCGGTAGGTGGTCGTGTTGCCGTCATTGAGCTTTGCCGCCCGCGCCACAAAAGCAGCATAAATCGTGCCAGAATCCATCGTTCGTCCACTGAGAGCAGTTATCAACATAAGGCTAGTCGAGAAACCGCAAAAGGCAACGCGCAAGGCCGTTTGCATGTGACGCGGCGCCCGGTTTAATCTCTGCCCGTCCTTCCCGAGCAGTTAGGACACCCGCCCGGAGTCGCCAGACCGAGGGCGGGCATTATCGGGAAGGCGTCAAAAATGACTCGGGAGGAACAATGTCACAGACGATCAAGCGCACCAGGGCCGAAAAAACCGCCATAGGCGAAACGCTGTTATTTATGGCAATGCTGGGTGTATTCCTACGGACGGAAAATGGCGAGAGGCTGGAGCGGGTAGCGCTTGCGGATTATCTCGCCGCCGATCCGCGCCGGGTAGCAGCCTGGTGGAATCGCGCATTTATTGACGAGAAATTCTACATGCTGCAGCAGGCCGAAATGCCGCCGGGATTTGATAACCGCGCATGTGAGCGCTGGCGCGAAATGACACCGCACGCACAGGACCAGCTTGGGCGCCGAGTCCAGCAGTTGTGCATAAAACACATTAACGCGCTGCGCGGGTATGAGGCCGAAGCCATCGCCGGGGGTGTCGCGTGATTGTTGTCTGGCGAATACGACGCGCCGGGGGTGGCGTGCCGGTTTTTTTTCCGAGCGAAACGCACGCGAGATATGCGGGCGCAATACAGCCGCTGGAGTTCACGGGAGCGCCGGAGCCGATAGAGTGCGAGACCGTAGATGATCTTATTCATGCGGTAAATTCCGCGATCGCCGAAACGGTGAAGCTATGCAAGAAGGCCGGAGAATGACCGCCGGGCCGTTCATCCGCTCGCCGCGCGATGATCTAGGGCAGTGGGGCACCCGAAACTGGCGCCGCGCCTGGATCGAGCCCGATACCGGCGAGGTCTGGTATTTTTGGGCCGGTTTTCCGGGCTTTGGCGAGACCGTGGAGCAGGCGCGATTCATCCGCGACGAAATGGCGCGGCACCGATCGCTGGTTGATCTGTACCAGGCCAACCGCGGCAGCCGGGAGTTAGTGCCGTGCGCTGCATGAGTGAACGCGCAGACCAGGCGCCCGCGCATGACGCGGGCTTTTTTATGCCTGACGACCCGGCGCAGCCGGTCGAAGGCTATAGGCTAGTCAAGGGCGCCAAATGTCCGACAACGCGAAAACGGGCCGAAAGGCGCGAATGTCTCGCACCGGAACCCGGGAAAACACCGCAGGGCCAGCCGGGCGCCTGGGGGATCATCGAATACCGCGCATGGGCGCAGGAATGGCGCATCAGAACGCAAGTGGAAACCACCGCCGGCACGCTGCCGCCGGACAATACCGGCACCAGGGAAACCGACCACCTGACCATGCGGGCCGCAAAGATCATCGCGGAATCGTGCCAGTTCGTTGCCACCTGCAAAGGGGGCTACCGGACGTTTTTCACCCTAACATTTGACGATGACCGCCGCGCCGCCATCGCCGCAGGCGAAACCACCGTGCAGCGCGAGGTGTCCCGCTTCATGGATGGGCTTTCGCGCATGTGGTCGCGAGGCTGGAAAACCCGCGAGAAAACGCCCGCCGGCAAACCTATCGGCGAGGCGCCGCGTTCCGGCGATCTACTTTACCTGTGGGTCGCGGAATGCCCGAAAAACGAGGACGGAGAGGATAACCCGCACGTGCACGTGTTGGTGAATTGGCGCGTTAAATACGCGATGTTTCAGGCATGGGCCGCGCGGATAGAAGCGTTATGGGGGCAGGGCTTCGCCCACATCGAAAAGCTGCGCGATGCGAACGCCGCCGGGGGCTACATGCTAAAGGCGTTGGGGTACATGACGAAGGGCAAGGAAGGCGACCAGGGAAAGATCAGGGGCAACCGCTACAACCTGTCACGCGCCGCCCGCGCGCCGGGGTGGGTCTGCATCGAGCGCCGCCAGTTGCACGCGCTTGGCGTGCTGATCGCTGACATCGATCAACACATAACCGAAACCTACGGGGAGCAGTACCAGGAGCGTAAGCGCCTGGCGAATACCCTGGCAACGATCCCAAAGAAAAAAACCGGAATGCGCCGGGCCGTTGGGCGCCGCCTGGAGCAGGTGCGCCGCGATCTGGCCGACGCCGTGCCAGTGGTCGCCAGTAAATACCAGATATTGATAAAGGGGCACGCCGCCTATCGCGAGGTTCGCGAGTGGCTTTCGGCGTCCTGGCATACGCGCCCGCGCGTTGCATGGCTACCGGAAAAAGGGCCGGGGGAAAATTGGGATGCCAGCCAGCGCAGTGAATCGCAGTGGTACGCGGAGCAAAAACGCCGCATCTGGTGGCGCCGCGCCTGCCGGGTCGCCGCGCGAATGCGTTGGACGGATGCCGAATGGGAAGCGAGCCGCGACACCGTTGAACAATGGGCGTCACTACTGACCGCCCGCGATGATGGAGAGTTGAATTATGGGCATTGTTGAGATCCTGGCGACCGCCGGGCAATGGTTGCCGTTGGTGGTGACGGTCGCCAGCGCGATAACCGCCGCCACGCCAAACAAGCGAGACGACCGGGCGTTACGCCGCGTGCTGCGCGTGCTGCATGTGGTGGGGCTGAACGTGGGGCACGCCCGACCAGTTGAGGGCGAGCCGGAGCGCCGCCGGGGGGTGTCACGATGACCGACGAGCGGGACGTGGGCACTATCGAGCGCGGCAAATTGGCCGCAATGCTGCCCGAGCGCCTGACACTGCGCATGGGCAAAAACGGAAAAATCTATATCGTGTCGCCGTGGTGCGCTTGGTACATGCATAACCAGGGGGGCCAGCGCGCGTTGAAGGAAAACGGCACGTTTCACCAGGCGCCCGAGCCAGAAAAAGCCAGTGAAAAGCCAGTAGAAGCGCGCGGGCCATTCCCCAACCCGCCGCCGGCACCGCCAGCGCCGCCGCCAGAAAACACCAGCGAACACCAGCCGCCCGCCCGCAAAAAAGGGCTTTTCGACTTTTTCGGAGACTTTGAATAATGGAAGTATCACCAGAGAACGTGACCGCCGGACTGGCCGAGCTAGAACAGGAAGCCGCCGCCGCCGCCGCCGCCGACGCCGCCGCCCAACCGCCGCCCGCATCGCCTGGGGGCGATCCTGGGGTGCAAGCCAATTACCAGGAAGAAGCGGACAACATGGAGTGGCAAGAGATATTGCAACCGTTGCTGTGGGGTGGCTTCAAGGTACTGGCGCCCGCCTGGGAAATCAGCGCCGCCGAGGCGCAGCAGTTGGCCGAGGCATACGAGCCGCTGTGCGCCAAATACATGCCAGACGGGCCGGGCAAGTGGGGCCCGGAAATCGCCGCCGCGTTTGTAACCGTGCATATCCTGGCGCCGCGCATGGGCAAGCCGCGCAAATTGCCAGCGCCCGACCAGGAGGAAGGCGAAAAGAAGCCGACCGCGCACCAGGCCACGCCGCCGGAAAAACCCGGCGATGATGCGCAAGTGAGCAGCGAGGGCATGGCAGGGCTGGACGCGGCATGAGGGAGGGGAAGCTATACGCAGTCACCGGCGCCAGCCGATCCGGTAAAAGCGCGTGGACTAAGCACCGCCTGGCAGACTATTCGCGCGTGCTGATCTGGGACGTTAAAGGCGAATACCAGGGCGTGACCTACCGACCGACCACAAAAACCGAGCTTGCGCAGTGCATTAAAACGCTGGCCGGGAAGCCGGGCGCCGTGGCGTACACCGCCGGGAAGCTGGCCGACTTCGACTATTTTTGCCGCGCCGCGCAAATGTGGATCAAAACGCACTACCTGGCCGGGCAACGCTGCGCGCTGGTGATCGAGGAAACCGCCGATGTGACCAGCCCGAGCAAAGCGCCCGAGGCATACGGGATACTGTTGCGCCGCTATCTGGCCTATGGGGTGGATATGTTCGCGATCACGCAGCGCCCGGCAGAGTCGGACAAAACCAGCATAGGCAATGCATCACAGGTGCATATCTGCCGTATGACGCTGGACCGAGACCGAAAGGCCGTTGCCGCAAATTGTGGCGTACCGCTGGACGCCATCGCCGGGCTGATCGCAGACCAGGACGCGGGCCGGTTTGACTACATAAACGCAGACCTAGGGGCCGGTAAATGGCGCGCGGGGACGCTGACGTGGGCCAATAATCGCCCCAAATTCACGCCGAAAGGCGCCGCCAAACCCATCTAAAACACCATATGGCACGCGGGCACAATCGCCCGCGCGTTCCTTCCCTTGCGCCCGATTGCGGGCCACGCTTTCCCCACTGAACGCCGGGCCACCGGGTAAACCAACGAAGGGGAAACGCCATGTCCATGTCTGCAAAAAACGTGTTGAAGGTTGCCGCGATTGCGGTGATCGCCGTCGCGCTTGATAGGAAAATGGGTCTGACTGCAAAGATCGGACTGTAGCGCCGTGACTGTTGAACGGTTCGCATGGATGGTCGCCGCTGGCGTCATCACCGCGCTGATCGTAAGGAAATTCAATAATGAAATTTGACGCGAAAACCGCCGCCGCAACCGTCGCCGTGCTGTTTGTCCTGGCGCGATTGGAGATAACCCGCGATCTGGTAGCGCCGATCACTAACTCACAACGCCGGTTTTTTAAGTAGCGCCGCCGCTAAAGCCACCGAGCAAGGAATGTAAAAAATGGGAACGAAAGTTTACAAGCGTATGCCGAGCTTTGAGGGGGTCTCCGCAGGATCAACCGCCACGCTCCGCTGCCCGATTGGTCTGTCATATGATCGCCTGATTATCGAATACGCGGGCATGACACTCGCGCAGATGGGCGAAATCCGCGTTGTCGGCAACGGTAAACCGTTCATGCGGTTTGATTCCGGCACCCGCCTCGATCAGTTGAACCAGTTCAACGGTCGCGCCG
>JAIVGW010000466.1 GCA_020201415.1 Lentisphaerota bacterium | reverse complement strand
CGGGACCTGGAATCATAACATCCATCCCTTGGTGCATTTTCAGGACCGGTTGATCGGCGTGTGGGACAACCATGCTCTGGATGAAAATGGTCCCGGCGCCCGGGTCTTGGCCAAGGTCGGGAAAATTCTCAATGAGCGCGGGGAGGTGGATTGGAACCGGGAAGACAGCCTGATTGAAGCGGCGCCGGCGCCCGTGCCGGTCAGGCGCCGTAAATTGCAGAGCGATCAGGATGCGTTGCGCGGGGCCCAGGCCAAGGGCACTTTCCAGGTGATCGGAGACCGGCTGTTTTTCTGCGGGAGTATGACGGCTCTGCATGGAGTCACAACCGATTTAGACCGCGGCAGTCGGGCGGACCAGGTGATTTCATCGGAGCATTTCCGGTTCGGCCGCGGGCCGGATGCGCCGAATGCCGGATTCGCCCGCTGGGATATTGGCGTCCGCTTTTTTCAGGAATGGGCTGTCCGGGATGACCGCCTGCAGCCGATTTCTCCGGTTTACAAGGACAAGCAACAGGCGGAATATATTCAACTGACGCCTGAGATAAAGTTGCCGTTGGAGCCACTGATTCCTCCTTACTGTAATGCGCCATTGCTGGCGGAAGCGCCGCGTGATTTTCAGGATCTGGTGCTGCACGGCAAACGCCATGGTGGCGATCGGGTGCCGCAATACCCGCCGGGCGCCGGGCGTCTGGCGGCGGACGGCAATAATAAGATTTATCCCGGGCACGGGTCGCAATTCCAGCGTTCTGACGGCACCTGGGTCGCAATTGTCGAAAACAAGGCCGCCAAGGCCGGACCGTTCTATTACGGCGCGGAAAAGCCGGTGATCGATGCGGACTATCCGCCGGCCCACCGCACCAATCTGTTCGGTGGCGTCAAACCGGCGGCCGGTGAATTGCCCGATGGCGGTAATTATATTGTTTACAACTCGCCCAATCGCCAGAACATGGTGCTGACTATTTCGCGGGACGGTCGCACGTTTGATGTGACCCGCCTGCTGATGCATCGGAGCCTGCATGATTACACGCCCGGCATTATGAAGGCGGAGGGTGGCCCGGGCTCCGGTCCGCAATATTACAAAGCGCTGGTGCTGGGTGCTAGCCTGTGGGTGATCTACAGCATCAGCAAGGAACACATCGGCGCTACCAGAGTCCCCCTGGAAACGCTTGCCGTTTTACAGTCGTAAATCATACGATGTATTAGTGCTGCCAGACCGGATTAGTGCCCAGCAGCAGGCGGTTGTAAGGGTCCCAGAGTTCGGCGCGCACAAAGTGCCGGGCGTCGGTCATGTCGCATTGGCTGGCGTTGCCTTGCTCCTGCCGGGCGGGTTCCCGGGCGACTTCCCGTCCATCGATCACCCAGCGCCATTGACAGCCACGCGGAATGTCGTCAACCACCACATGCAAGGTTCCGCCTTGTTGAATGTCGCCCATGGTCTTGCCCCGGTCGGTG
>JAIVGW010000254.1 GCA_020201415.1 Lentisphaerota bacterium | reverse complement strand
GCACGATGGCCTGGAACCCCGTCATGTCCGGGCAGACGTTGAAACTCATGCCATGTGATGTTACCCAGCGCTTGAGGCGGATACCGATGGCCGCCAGTTTACCGGCGGCGGTCCAGGCGCCGGTCATGCCGGGGCGCCGGAAAGCCTGAACGCCGAAGTCAGCCGCCGTGCGCAGCGCCACTTCCTCCAGGTTGTGCAGGTAACCGTGGGTGTCGGCTTCGTTGGCGCCCAGCCGGATGATCGGGTAGATGATCAACTGGCCCGGGGCATGGTAGGTGACGTCGCCGCCACGGCTGCTTTCGTACAGTGCGATGCCCCGTCGCGCCAATGCCTCCTGCGAGAGCAGCAGATAATTGCGCCGGCCGCGGTTGCCGATGGTGATGACCGGGGGATGCTCGAGCAGCAGCACCGTATCGGGCAGCTTTTCATCCAGGCGTGCCCGCACCAGCTTTTCCTGGATGGCCACCGCCTCCGCATAGGGGATGGGCTTGTCAAATTGGACGGCCAGAGTCTGCATTTTACATTTCGGCCACGGCCGTGACTTCCACTTCGACCCGGGCGCCGAGCGGCAACCCGGCCTGCACGGTGGTGCGCACCGGCGGCGGGTCATCGGTAAAGTGGCTGTTGTAAACCTCGTTGAACACGGGGTAATCGGCCATGTCGGCCAGAAAAGCCGCAACGCGCACCACGTTCCGGAGATCCATCTGTTCAGCCGACAGCACCGCCTTGATGCTGGCAAACACCCGCTGGGCCTGCTCGCGGACACCGCCTGCCACCATTTTGCCGGTGGCGGGGTCCAGCGCCACCATGCCTTGTACATAGAGGGTGTTGCCGACGCGGATGCCCTGGGAGTAACGCGCAACGGGTTGGGGCGCCTGAGCGCTCCGGACGACTTTTTTTGTAACCTGCATGTTTTTCCTCGGTTCTGATGTTAAAAAAAGTAACTGCTCAGGTGTTCAGAATTCAGGAATAGTAAACAAGGCACTAATGAAATTCGAAAATCACCTTGATGGCCGCGCCGCTTTCAAACAGGTCAAAAGCTTCGCGCCAATCCTTCAGCGAGAAAATATGCGTAATCATGGGGGAAACCTGGATGCGGCCGGCGGCGCAAAGTTCCAGGGCCTTTTCCCAGCCCACGAATTTCTGGCTGAACGAACCCAGCAGTCTGATTTCACGGTAGAGGATACGGTCCAGATCGAAGGTGATCGGTTTGCCGAAAATACCGACCTGGGTATAGACGCCCTCGCTTCTGAGCAGGCTCAAACCAAGTTGCGCGGCCGCCTGGGCGCCGGAACATTCCAGCACGCGGTCCACCCCGACCCCGTTGGTTATCTGCATGATGAAATCCTCCGCCGTCTCGGCGGTGCAGACATGGTCCGCACCCAATTCGCGTCCGAGTTCCAGGCGCTGACGGTCCCGCGTCGCGCCGGTAAGAATCACGGTGCCGCCATTGGCCTTGACATATTGCAGGCAGAACAGGCCCATCGGGCCCGGCCCGCTGACCAGCACCACGTCGCCGGCATTGACCCCGGTCAGTTCCTGGACGGCGTGATAGGCGCAGGCGGAGGGGTCGGTCAGGGCGCCGGCGCGAAAATCCACGGCGTCCGGCAGCAAGTGGATTCTGGAGCGGGGCACCACTATGCAGATCCGACCCGCAGATGGAGGCCGCCCGCACGGCAATTTTAACCTCATCCGGCCCCGGCTGCGGTTCGGGCAGCTCGCGCAGTTCCATGTTGTCTTTTCCAGCGGCGTATTTTACCAAGGCTTGCATGGCATGACTCCTCAGGCGCTGGTGATTCTGGGCATGGGCAAAGGTGTCCGTGCCATTTCCGCATACATAAATTCAAGCAGCAGATTGCTCTTGAGACCGGCCTGGGCCGGGTCGTTCCAGAGATTGACATATTCGCCCGGATCCTGTTCCAGGTCGTACAGCTCGCCGTAATCGCGGTTGAAATGCACTGTCAGCTTGTAGCGCTGGTTGATGAACGTGCGCATGTTCATCGTGGTGGGCTGGTGCTGGTTTTCCACGAGCACGTGGTCGCGCAGTGTGTCAGCCTGTCCGGTCCAAACTTTGTTTTGGTCCACGCCGGCCATGGTGCGCGGCAGCGGCAGTCCCGCCAGGCTGAGGAAGGTTTGCGCCAGATCGACCGTGGATTGCAGGGAGTCGGAGACGCGTCCGGCGGGTATCGTTCCCGGCTGGCTGACGACCAGGGGCACGCGCAGCAGGTCTTCGTAATGATGGATGGCCTTGGCCACCAGACCATGCTGACCGAGGAAATCGCCATGATCGGTGGTGAAACACACGACCGTGTTTTCCGTCAGGCCCAAATGGTCGAGCTGGTCCAGGATTTTACCGATATACTTGTCCATCATCGTTATCATGCCATACATGGTGGCGATGTTGCGGGCCTTCAATTCGTGTGAACGCAGATGACTGCCCGAGCCATGCAGACCATGCCCGTCGGGTTCCAGGAAATCCTCGAAGTCCGGTTTGGTCTGAATCATATAAGGGGGGTGCGGATCCAGAAAACTGGCCCAGAGGAAAAAGTTTTCGTTTTTGCCGGCATATTCCGACATCAGCGCATTGGTGCGTTCGGCGATCCAGGTGTTGTAATGCAATTCCTCGGGAATGTCCCAGGTATGCGGGGGTGGTTTCTGTTGGGGGCGCCGGGAGCGGGGGAAATCCGGATGCTCGGAAATGTGTTCCGGCGTTGGCGCGAAATAATCGCGCCACTTGCCGGGCGCGCGTTCTTCCAGCCACAGGGCGTAATGCTGGCCGATGTGGGCTTCATGGGTATGGTTGCGCGCGAGTTCAGCGCGTTCGAATCCGTAGAACGGGCCGGTGAACTTGCGCCAGAAATCCAGATCATGCATGATCGGATAGGATTCCAGGGAAGGGTATTCCGGGGTAGATTTCAGGGGTTGGAAATGGGCCTTGCCGATCAGCGCCGTGCGGTATCCGTGCTTGCGGAAGATGTCGCCCACAGTGGGCACGTTTTCCATGAGCTTGGTGCCGAGGGAATAGGCGCCGTGCTGGCTGGGGTAAAGTCCGGTGATCCAGCTTGCGCGGGTGGGTGTGCAGGTGGGGTTGACGGTATAGGCGCGGTGAAAAGTCGTGCCGCCGCGCACCAGGCGGTCGAGATTAGGGGTCTGAACCTCGGGATTGAGATAGCCCATGGCCTGCCAGTGCTGCTGGTCGGTGGTGATGAACAATATATTGGTTTTGCGATCGGTGTTACTCATGATGAAGGCATTCCTAGTTGCAGGGTTTTTATTTAAATGAAGTCAAACAAAATGCCATATTTTAAGCAAGTCATATTTTATGCCTTAGCCATGTTTCCGCTTGCCGTCACCCGCTGGGGCGCGTTATATTGCACAAAGTTACGGGAGATGCGCTTAACCATTGGTGACGATCACGCATGATCAGGTCTTTCACGCGTATATTTTGGATTAGATCGCTCCTGCTGGCCCTGGCCTTGGCGGCGGTTTCAGGGCTGTATTGCAGTCGGCGCAGCGGTCGGGAATTTGTCAATCCCGTGGCCTATACCGTGATCGGCGAGAAGCTGTATGTCCTGGAAAGGGACGGCAATCGGCTGCTGGAGTTATCCTGTTCCGGCAAGGCGCCCCCCCTGCGCCTGCTGCGGGAGGAACGGATCGAGCCGGATGAGGCTGATTATTATTACATGGTGCGCAAGTTGTATCCGGGCCCGCCCGGCCAACTGGTAACTCAAAGTTATATTTACGATCGCGAGAACAGTATGTTTCGCGGTTATCGATTCCGCATCCATGAACCCGGCGGTGTCAGCCCGCCGCGGGATTTGTTGACGGTCTTATGGACGGATGCCAGCAACTACCCGGAGATGCGCTATGCCGCCGGGCCTAATGGCGACCATTATTTTCTTAATACCTGCGCTGATAATTTCAATATCTGGGTGCTGCCGTCCGGCGCGACGGCGCAGGTGACTGATCATCCCGTGGCGCCGTTGCGTGAATTGGGCGAACGCAATGATGCCTTGGCCGCCTGGAATTCCATACAGGTCGGGGCGGATGGCCGGATATATCTGGCCTGCGGTTCCTCCGGCAAGATCGTGGAATATTGCGCCGAAGGCCGCCGGGTGCGGGAGTTCGGACGGGTCGGTCCGGATCCCGGTTCTTTGCTGGCGCCGGACAACCTGACCTTTGCTCCGGAAGAGCCCGGCCGTCCGCCGTTGTTGACGGTGGCCAGCACGGGTAATCGTACCTGGGTGCAGTATGACGACCGGGGGCGCAGGGTGCGGGTCCTGAATCCCCGGGCGGCAGGCTATGCCCATGATGACATCATGATCGGCAGTCTGTTCGAGCATCCGCTGCTGGGGCTGTGCGCTTTTGATCTGGTCAATCGCTGTCTGGTAGTTCCCGGCGCGACTTTTCGCGTTGTGCAGTATTATTCCGGCAGTCGTCTGCGCAATTGGCTGCATTGTCTGGGAGTCATGCTGGCAGTGGTGGTGTTGTGGTGGTTGCTGGCGCGTCTGCGACGCCTGGTGCATCGTCTACGGATGCCGTTGTTCGTAAAGTTATCGTTGCTGTTCTTGCCGGTGGCCTTGGCGGGCAATCTGATGGTTGGCTACCTGGTGCGCCAGATCATGCGCGCCGACAAGCAGGAGGAATCGCTGTTGCGCATGGCCAACCTGGCGCATGTTATCCTGAGCACGGTCGC
Source organism: Lentisphaerota bacterium (assembly GCA_020201415.1). Taxonomy (GTDB): domain Bacteria; phylum Verrucomicrobiota; class Kiritimatiellia; order JAAZAB01; family JAAZAB01; genus JAIVGW01. The sequence continues at coordinate 3,780 of JAIVGW010000254.1, read as the reverse complement.
GCCGGAAGATCTGGCCGCCATTCAACGTCCGGAAGACCGCAACAGCGCCGCCTATGAGCGCATTCATGCCGCAGTCAGCCGCCTGGTCGATGCGTCGCAGGTGCCGCACACCCCGAAATGGATTTTTCATAAAATTGTCCAGGACCAGTTTTTTTTCGGGATCAATGTCTGGCGCGGACCGATCTTTGAGCCCTTCATCATCACCGATGACCGTGCGGTATTCCGGGAGGTGCTGGATAAGCGCGTGGTGCGCTACGCCGTGTTTCAGGATGACCAGGGGGAATGGTTGAGTTACATCACCCCGATTACGGATGAGGAGGGAACGGTGCGCTACATCCTGGAACTCTACCGCCCGACCGAAGCCATGTACCGCGCGGACCGTGCAGCGGCCCGCCGCGTATTATGGTTTGTTGGTTTGATCGGTCTGTTGATGTTGGGTTTGATCATGATATTTTCCTTCCTCTTCACCAGGCCGATCCGGCGCCTGATGCTGGCCACCGAACGGATCAGCACCGGTGATTTCAGTCATCGCATCGCGCTGCGTTCACGGGATGAGCTGGGCAAGCTGGCGGAGGCGTTCAACCGCATGGTCGTGCGTTTACGTCAATATACCGAAGATCTGGCGCGGGCGGCCTCGGAGCGCGAACGGATCCAGACCGAGCTGCGGTTTGCCCGTGACATGCAGTTGGGGATGTTGCCCACGGTTTTCCCGCCCTATGCCGGCGTGGAATCGCTGGAAATTGTAGGTGACATGGAGCCGGCGCGTGAAGTCGGCGGTGATTTCTTTGATTTTTTCAAGGTGGATGACGAACATTTTGCCGTGGTGGTGGCGGATGTGGCCGGCAAGGGCGTGCCCGCGGGCCTGTTCCTGATGAGTGTGCGCACCCTGCTGCGCAGCTTGTCGCGCGGCTGCCCAGCCGCTTCGGCGGTGATTGCCGAGGTGAACCGCCTGCTGGCGGTAGATAATCCCTCGATGATGTTTGTCACCATGTTTTATCTGGTGTGCAATGTGCGGACGGGGAAAGTGGTCTTTTGCAATGCCGGGCATCCGCCGCCCCTGCATCTGGGGGCCGCCGGGGCGCGTTGGTTGGAAACCGGCGGGCATGTCCGCAACATGGCCGTAGGTGTGCGGGAGGATGCGGCATACCGGGACGGCGTCATTGAACTGGCGGATGGTGATACCCTGCTGCTTTATACCGATGGCGTGACGGAAGCCCAGGACCGCTCCCAGCGGATGTTCGGCGATCAGGCTCTGCTTGAACTGGCCGGCGCGCATGCGGCAGTCGCGCCGCGCGACCTGGTGGCGGAGGTGCGCGCGGCGGTCTTCAGTCATCAGGCCGGTTGCGAGCAGTTTGATGATGTAACACTGCTGGCCTTGCGGTTCCAACCCCCGTCCTGAGCAGGGGACGGGGGCGCCCTATTTTATTTAAATGCCGGTCCGGGGCGGGAGCGTGGAATCCCCGTCACCATTGGTTAAATGCCTTGAAAGGCGGCTGGGGTTCTCCCGGCGCTGCCGCTGCGCATTGCTTCAGGAAGGCAATCCCCTCGGAGATTTCCCGGACATAATCGGTGGTCACGAATTCCTCGAGTGAAATCCAACCTTGATAATTGCCGCACTTCAGGGCGAAAAACACCTCGACAAAGTCCACCATGCCCTGATCCAGGAATGTCCGTTGCATTTTCCAGTGTTGGCGCCTGGGGGTATCGACGGAGGCATGAATACTGGTGGGCACGAAGATCAGGTTTTTGGCATGGACATAGGCCAGGTGCGGCCCCATCAATTCACAGGCGCCGCGCGGCCGGATGAAGCCTTCCAGCAGGGTGTTGGCCGGATCGTAAATCGCGCCCACGGCGGACGGATCGATGTCCGCCATCAGGTGCCGCACGGCCCAGGGATCGGCGGCCACGCTGCCGCTGTGAGTCTCCAGGACGTATCTGATGTGGTATTCTTTTGAAAGTTCCGCCAGGCTGCGTATGGCCTGCGCGCTGCGGCGCACCAGTTCCATATAGTTGTCCGGCTGGTGCAGCGATTCCTGGTAGTCCCAGGCAAACCACGGGTGCGCCACCCGCAGGGTGGCGCCGCCGCAATCGGCCACGGCGGCGGACCATTGCCGGATCAGGTCGGTTTTCCACATTTGTCCGGCGTTAATGAAACCCATGACTTCCAAACCCGCTTCACGCGTGAGTTTTTGCATTTCACGGGCTTCGTCCGGAGCGTTTTCCAGTGATCCCAGCCCCCATTCAATGCCGTCCGCGCCGGCTTGACGGCAGATTTCGACAATTTCCGGCAAGGTCAGCTTGTTCTTGAATATGTTGGTGTTGACAGAGTAGCGGAATTGGGCGGCAGGCTTCATTGGTTATTGCTCCTGTTGTTGTGTGTCTGACGGTTGGGCCGGTTTTTCGGCCATGTGCGTGCGCAACCATTGCATTCCGGCTGCGTGATCTGAAAAATAATTATTCAACTGGGCTTCGAAAGCGGCTTGTTTCCAGCGTCCGATTTCCGGTCCGTCGGTGATGCCCAGGGCCATGATGTCGTGGCCCGTGATCAAGGGCGCCGGCAAGTCCGGCTGCGCGGCGCGTTCGCGCACGAAGTCCTGCAGCAGGTCATGGTTGGAAAGGTCGCCATGGCTGGCCTGGCAATCCAGCCGGTGCAGTTCGAGTTCCATGGGAAAAGTGGGGGCGCTGACCAGCCGGATCAGGGTGGCCCGCCGCATGCGCGGCACATCCATGAAACGCATGTGATTGCCGATGGCATAGCTGATGGATTGGATATCATCATTGGACATGCGCAGCCGGCGCATGATTTCTTCCGCTAACTGGGCGCCGACCGCGGCATGTCCGTTGAAACGATGCCGTCCGTCAACCACCCGGCAGGTGGGTGGCTTGCCGACATCGTGCAGCAATACGGCCCAGGCCAGTTGGCGGGTCGGGTCGCGCAGGGCGTTAAGCATCAGCACGGTGTGGGTGAAGACATCGCCCTCCGGGTGAAACTGCGGCGGCTGGGCCTGGCCCTGCATGGCTGCAACTTCCGGCAGGATGGCGGGCAGCAGCCGCAGTTCCGCCAGCAGGACCAGGGCATCGCCGGGGCGCGGCGCTTCCAGCAAGGTGCGGGTCAGTTCCGTCTGAATGCGTTCGGCGCTGATGCGGGAAATCCGGTGGGCGCTCTGGCGGATGGCGGCAGCGGTGGCCGGGTCGATTGTGAATTCCAGGGTGGCGGCGAAACGCACGGCGCGTAACATGCGTAAGTGATCTTCCTCGAATCTGGCCGCCGGGTCGCCCACGGCTCTGATCAGGCGTGCCCGCAGATCGGCCTGGCCATGCACATAGTCGGATAATTTATCCTGCAGCGGGTCGTAAAACATGGCGTTGACGGTGAAATCGCGCCGCTGGGCATCGGTGGCGGCGTCGGTGAACGCCACCTGCTCCGGCCGCCGGCCGTCGCGATAGGTGAAATCCTTGCGGAAGGTGGCTACTTCGTAATAGTGGCCGTGCCAGGGTGCGCGGATTACCCCGAAGGCTTTGCCGACCGCCAGCCCGCGCGGAAAGATCCGCAATACCTGGTCGGGGGTGGCGTTGGTGGCGATGTCGTAATCCTTGGGGGTCCGGCCCATGAGCATATCCCGCACGCAGCCGCCGGCCCAGACAGCTTCATGGCCCGCCTGTTGCAGCAACTCGGCGACCCGGCGGGCGCCGCGTTGCAGTTGAAGTGGGTCGAGTTCGGTCATGGCGGGCCACCGGAAGGACTGCGTTGCAAGCGGAAGGCGCAAGGCAGTAATTGGT
>JAIVGW010000253.1 GCA_020201415.1 Lentisphaerota bacterium | reverse complement strand
GTAGCAACTACACCACCGGCAGCATCTACAGCGCGGTCATTCGGCGCGAGCGGGAAGGCGGTTATCTGGGCAAGACCGTACAGGTGATCCCCCATATCACCGATGAGCTCAAGGCCGCCATCCGCGGTCTGGACGGGCCGGAGGTGGATATCGCCATCACGGAAATCGGCGGCACGGCGGGCGATATCGAGTCGTTGCCGTTTCTGGAGGCGATCCGCCAATACCGCCAGGAGATTGGACGCGCCAACGGCCTGTTCATCCATCTGACCCTGGTGCCTTATATCCGGGCCGCGGAGGAAATGAAGACCAAGCCCTCCCAGCAATCCGTGGGCATCCTGCGCACCATCGGCATCATTCCCGACATATTGATCTGCCGCTGCGAACGGGAATTGCTCCGCGAACACAGGGAGAAATTGGCCCTGTTCTGCAATGTGGATCGGGACCTGGTGATTGAAGAACGCGATGTGGCGCACTCGATTTACGAGGTGCCCGTGGCGCTGGCGGAACAGGGGCTGGATGTTTACGTGTTGGAGATGCTGCAGTTGCATGTCCGGCCGCTGGAGTTGGATGATTGGCAGCATATGCTGCAGGTGTATCTGCACCCCGTCCAGGGCGAAGTTGAAATTGCCGTGGTGGGTAAATATATCAGCCTGCGCGATGCCTACAAGAGCATTTACGAGGCGCTTTGCCATGGCGGGCTGGCCTGTCAGGCGCGGGTCAAGGTGCGCATGATCGAGTCGGAAGAATTGACGGATGAGGCCGAGACCGCGCGCCGGTTGGCCGGCGTGCATGGCGTGCTGGTGCCCGGCGGGTTCGGTGACCGCGGGATTGCCGGTAAAATTGCCGCGATTCGTTATGCGCGGGAACAGGCGGTGCCTTTCTTCGGGATCTGCCTGGGTATGCAGTGCGCCGTAATCGAGTTTTCCCGCAATGTCGGCGGGCTGGCGGAGGCCGACAGCGCCGAATTCGACGAGCGTACGCCGCACCCCGTGATCGATTTGATGGCCGATCAGCGTGACCAGACCGACAAGGGTGGGACCATGCGTCTGGGATCGTTTCCCTGCCGTCTGGCGCCGGATACCCGCGCGGCCAGGGCCTATGGCGCCTGCCAGGCGGACGAACGCCATCGTCATCGTTATGAATTCAACAATCACTATCGCGAAATGCTGGCTGCCAAAGGGCTGGTTTTTTCAGGGATTTACAAAAAACAGGACCTGGTGGAGATCATTGAGCTGCGCGATCATCCCTGGTTCATTGCCTGTCAATTTCATCCGGAGTTTCAATCGACACCCTTGCAGGCCCATCCCCTGTTCACCGGTTTTGTCGGCGCGGCGCTGGGGCGGCGCGGCCCCGTCCCCCATCAGGAGCATGCGGAAGCACCCACTTGACCGGCGGATACGCCGGGTTTTAAACTAATGTGATTGCCGTTGTATTTTTGAAAGAAACTGTATGCCCAAACGCGAAGATATCAAAAAAATCATGCTGATCGGCGCCGGCCCCATTGTTATCGGTCAGGCCTGCGAATTCGACTATTCCGGTGTGCAGGCCTGCAAGGCCCTCAAGGAGGAGGGCTACGAACTGGTGCTGGTCAACAGCAATCCGGCCACGATCATGACTGATCCGGAATTTGCCGATCGGACTTACATCGAACCGCTTTCTGTTGACATTCTGCATGAAATCATCCGGCGGGAACGCCCGGATGCCCTGCTGCCCACCTTGGGTGGACAGACGGCTTTGAATCTGGGGGTGGCGTTGCACGACCAGGGCATCCTGGCCCGCTACTGCGTCGAAATGATCGGGGCCAATGCCGAGGTCATTCGCCGCGCTGAAGACCGCAACCTTTTCAAGGAGGCCATGCGCGGCATCGGACTGGCAATGCCCGTCAGCGCTTCGGCGCATTCCTTGGAGGAGGCCTGGCGCGCGCGCGAGACGATCGGCGCCTATCCGCTGGTGGTGCGTCCGGGGTTCACCCTGGGCGGCACCGGCGGCGGCGTGGCGTTTAACGACGATGAATTCCGGCGGATTGTCGAGCGCGGCCTCTATTACAGTCCCAATTCCGAAGTGCTGATCGAGGAATCGGTGCTGGGCTGGAAGGAATACGAGCTGGAAGTGATGCGTGATCGCAAGGATAATTGCGTGATCGTGTGTTCAATCGAAAACATCGATCCGATGGGCGTGCATACCGGCGACAGTGTCACGGTGGCCCCGGCGCAGACGCTGACCGATCGGGAGTACCAGCGGATGCGCGACGCCTCGCTGGCGGTCATGCGCGCCATCGGCGTGGAGACCGGCGGTTCGAACGTGCAGTGGGCCGTGAACCCGGCCAACGGCCGGATGGTGATCATCGAGATGAATCCGCGGGTGTCGCGCTCCAGCGCGCTGGCCTCCAAGGCCACGGGGTTTCCGATCGCCAAGATCGCCGCCAAGCTGGCCGTAGGCTATACCCTGGACGAGTTGCGCAACGACATCACCCTTGAAACACCGGCCTGTTTCGAGCCGGCCATCGATTACGTAGTCACCAAGATTCCGCGTTTCGCGTTTGAGAAGTTTCCCGGGTCCGATTCGACCCTGGGCACGCAGATGAAGTCCGTGGGGGAGGCCATGAGCATCGGCCGCACCTTCAAGCAGTCGTTCCAGAAAGCCTGGCGTTCGCTGGAGACCGGCCGGGCCGGATTCGGGGCCGATGGCCGCGATGCGGCCATGGAGGCCCTGCCGGATGAGCAACTGGAGACGGAATTGCGCCGGGCCCATCCCCAGCGCTTCTTTGCCGTGCGGGCCGCCTTTCGCCGGGGCTGGTCTTTGGAGCGGGTGCGTTCCCTGACGCTGATGGATCCGTGGTTCCTGCGGCAGTTCGCGGAGCTGGCGGCTTACGAGGATGAAATCGCCGCCGCCGGTTCGCTGGAGGGGATGACGCGGCAGCCGGATCTGTTCCGGCAGGCCAAGGAGTTCGGTTATTCCGATCGCCAGCTGGCCTGGTTGTTGCATACCGACGAGACGGCGGTGCGCCGGGCGCGCGAGCAATTGCAACTCCTGCCGGTGTACGCGCTGGTGGATACCTGCGCCGCTGAGTTCGACGCCTTTACCCCGTATTTTTACTCGACCTACGGTGAATTGGACGAGCCCTGCGCCGCCGGCCGGCCCAAAATCATGATTCTGGGCGGCGGCCCCAACCGCATCGGGCAGGGTATCGAGTTTGACTATTGCTGTGTGCATGCCGCCTTCGCCCTGCGGGCGGCCGGCTATGAGACCATCATGGTCAACAGCAATCCCGAGACCGTCAGCACCGATTACGACACCAGCGACCGGTTGTATTTCGAGCCTTTGACTCTGGAGGATGTGCTGCACATCTACCACCGTGAAAAATGCGCCGGCGCCATCGTGCAGTTCGGCGGGCAGACGCCCTTGAATCTGGCGCGCGCGCTGGAGGATAATGGAGTTAATATCATCGGCACCAAGCCCGCCAGTATTGAGGCGGCGGAGGACCGCGATCTGTTCAAGCAACTGCTGGACCGGCTGCAGATCCGCCAGCCGGAAAGCGGCATGGCCGTGAGCGAGGATGAGGCCGCAGCCATTGCCGACCGGATCGGCTACCCGGTGTTGATGCGGCCCTCCTTTGTGCTGGGCGGGCGGGCCATGGTCATTGTGCACAACCGTGATGCTCTGCGCCGTTACATGGCGGAAGCCGTGGAGGTCTCCGAATCGCGTCCGATCCTGATTGATGATTTTCTGGAGAACGCCCTGGAAGTCGATGTCGATTGCATTACCGACGGCGAGACCACCGTGCTGGGCGCGATCATGGAACATGTGGAGATGGCCGGCATCCATTCCGGCGACAGCGCCTGCAGTATTCCGGCCCGCCATCTTTCTCCGGCGGTCCAGCAGACCATCCGCGAACATACGTATGCTCTGGCCAGGGCTTTGAACGTCTGCGGTTTGATGAACATTCAGTTTGCCGTGGTGCGCAGCGCTGAGGGCGGCGAGGATGTGTTCGTGCTGGAGGTCAATCCACGCGCCTCGCGCACCGTGCCGTTCGTCAGCAAGACCATCGGCGTGCCGCTGGCCAAGCTGGCGGCGCTGGTGATGGCCGGGCACAAGCTCAAGGACATCGGCTATACCGCCGAAGTCACGCCGCGTTACCATGCCGTCAAGGAAGCGGTGTTTCCCTTTGCGCGTTTCCCCGGGGTGGATGTGCTGCTGAGTCCCGAGATGAAGTCCACCGGCGAGGTGATGGGGCTTGATGTGGATGCCGGGGTGGCCTTTCTGAAGAGTCAGATGGCTGCCGGGAGCACCCTGCCGGACGCCGGCGGTATTTTCCTGAGCGTCAAGGATGCCGACAAGCCGCTGGTGGTGCCGTTGGCGCGGCGCTTGCATGAACTGGGCTATACCATGTATTGCACCGAAGGCACCAGCACGACCATGCGCGACAATGGCGTGCCCAGCCGGGCGATTTTCCGGATTTCATCCGGACGTCCCAACGTGATTGATATGCTCCAGGAAAAAAGGGTGGGCTGGATCATCAACACCCCCGGCTCGGGCGAGACTCCCCGTCGCGATGAAGTCAGCATGCGCAGCGAGGCTGTCATGCGCGGGGCGCCGATCACCACCACTATCCGCGGGCTGGTGGCCGCCGTGGAGGGGCTGGAAGCCATGCGTGCCGCCGGACATCCCGCGGTATGCAGCCTGCAGGAGTACCACCGCCATGCGCCGCGCATGAATATTCCGCGCCAACCTGAAACCTGAAAAACCCCGGAATATTGATCCGTGGTAATGCTGCTCCGGGTTCGGCCGGCCGGACAATCTGCTTGATCTAGTTACAACCGGCTTATATCATGTTTATTGATCTGGTTTCAAAAGTCTATGCAAAACAGGTTGCGACGACGCGCAACCCTCCAAATATCAATAAAACCGACTATTTTTTCACTGGAGGGTTGCGCGTCGTCGCAACCGTCCGGACTTTTGAAAGTAACTCTATTGAAACTGGTATAAAGCAATTACCTTTTTGGCTGCAGGCTGTGGTTTGCGGCTACCTGTGGCGGAGTTTTTTATGGTAGGGCGCGATCTCCGAGCGCGCCGTCTTCAAGGTTTGTGGACATAATGAGCATTACTGACTTGTATATCAGTGGACTTGCTTGTTAATTAAGGACAGCGGCGTAATGCCGCAGGGAGGAGCAGCAGATGGCCGAACGTAATGCAATTTCACCCACCCGGGCGGAAAATTATCCCGAGTGGTATCAACAGATTATCCGGGCCGCCGATCTGGCGGAATTGTCGCCGGTGCGCGGCTGCATGGTGATCAAACCCTGGGGTTACGGACTCTGGGAGAACATCCAAAGGGTGCTGGATGAAAAATTCAAGGCTACGGGGCACCGCAATGCCTATTTCCCGCTGTTCATTCCGTTGAGCTTCATTCAGCAGGAGGCGGAGCATGTGGAAGGCTTTGCCAAGGAATGCGCCGTGGTCACCCATCACCGGTTGCAACAGGGGCCTGACGGCAAACTGGTGCCCGCCGGCGAACTGGAGGAGCCGCTGGTGGTGCGGCCGACTTCGGAAACCATCATCGGCGCGATGTATGCCAAGTGGATCCAATCGTACCGCGACCTGCCGCTGCTGCTGAACCAATGGGCCAACATCGTGCGCTGGGAAATGCGCACCAGGATTTTTCTGCGCACTACGGAATTCCTCTGGCAGGAAGGGCATACCGCGCATGCCACGGAGGCCGAGGCGCGGGAAGAGACTGACCGCATGCTGCGGGTCTATGCCGATTTCGCCGAGAATTACATGGCCATGCCGGTAATCATGGGACGTAAAACCGATGCCGAACGGTTCCCGGGCGCCGTGGAGACATATTGCATCGAGGCCATGATGCAGGACGGCAAGGCCCTGCAGTCCGGCACTTCGCATTTTCTGGGACAGAATTTTGCCCGTTCGTCCGACATCAAGTTTCTGGACCAGGATGGCGTGGAGAAGCATGTCTGGACCACTTCCTGGGGCGTAT
>JAIVGW010000024.1 GCA_020201415.1 Lentisphaerota bacterium | reverse complement strand
GTTGTCGATCCCGCCAAAAATCTCGGCATTACGGGTCACGGGATAGGAAGCCCTGAGATTAACGACGTAGTAATCGGCCAGCTTTTCAGTGGGCCCGCCCCCCAGCACATTGGCGTCATACAGCCCGGCAATGTAACGCATTTCCGCATGCAGACGCAGCTTTTTGACCATGTAGCCGGCGCCGAAAAACAGATCGTGCTCGGGCACCCCCTGCCGGTTGGCGTTAGGATTCGGCCCATCGGCATCATCAATTTCAGTGTAGGTATAGGCGGCGCTCAACTGCCAGCTGCCGGCCGGACGGCATTCGGCGGCCACCTCCACCCCTCTGATGTCGAAGGCGCCGGAATTGCGGTTCACGCTCTGCGGCGGCGGATCGGCATTAGGCACAGCCTGAATCATGTTGCGCACCCGTTGCAGGAACGGTGTGACTTCCACGCTCAACAGCGATCCGAAATCCTGGCGCAACCCGACGTCATACCCCCAGACCTCCTCCGGCTGCAAATCCTCATTATGCGCGGGAAACAGATGCAACTCACTGAAGCGCGGCTGGCGGAACCCGCGCGCCGCCTTGGCGCGCAGCGTGGTGGAATCGCCCAGGTGCCGCAACAGGCCGACATGCGGCAACAGCTCCCAATCCTCGCCGATGTCATCGTAATGCCCGCGCAATCCCAGCGTATTCACCCAGGCGTCCCAGGTCAATTCATGGAACAGGTAAACATCGTGATTGTTCTGAGTCTGGGTGTCAAAGTCCATGAAACGCGCGGGCATGTTCTGCCGGGCCCAGTCAACCCAGTCATCCTGCGGTCGGGCCCACAGATACTGGTATTCGTAGCCGACGGTGGGCACGGCGCGCAGATCACCGCGTTCCAGCAAGGTCATGGAATATTCCGCCTTGGCGCCGACGGTATAATCCCGGGAATGCCAGTAATCATCAATGGACGGCATATTAAACTTGTGCTCACCGAAATTGTTGTAGGCCATCAAAAGCGCCCGCGCGTCCAGCCAGTCGCCGGACAGTGCGGCATTCCAGGAGCCGCGCCGGTAAATGCGCCGGTCGTTCATGGTATAGGGCGCGTTCTCCGGACCGGGGTCGTGGCCCAGGTCGGCGAAATACTGCCCGGAAGCCTCCAGGCGCCAGATGTCGTTCAACTGCCCGCCCAAGCGCAGGAATCCGAAATCGGCGCTGTATTGATTATTCGGCCGATGCCCGTCAGTCTGCTTGTGATCGTAAACGGCGTAATAGTCAAAATCCCCGATTTTGCCGCCATGCCGCGCCAGGGCATGCAGCGTAGCGTAACTGCCGTATTGCAGCGAGGCGTCGCCCTCGAACCCCGGCTCATACCGGCGGCGCGTCACGATATTAATCACGCCGCCCATGGCGTCCGAACCGTAAAGCACGGATTCGGGCCCGCGCAGGACTTCAATGCGTTCCGCGTTGGCCAGCGGCAGGGTCTGGGCCACCGTACAGCCGAACATGGACATCTTCTCCGGCCGGCCATCGATCAGGGTCTGCACACGGCGCAGGTTGGATCCCAGGCCGCGGATGGCTACGTCCTGACGGCCATAAATGCCATCGCGCCGGACATAGACCCCCGCGGTGCCGGCAATGGCGTCCATGACGTAATCAGCATGCATACGATCGATCCGATCCTGATCGATAATTTCAACCGATGAAGTGATGTTCTCGACGCGATTGGGAATGCGCGTGCCCAGCACCACGATCTCGCCCAGGCGCACCTGCGTAGCCGGCGCTTCATCCGCGCCCGCCACCGAACCCAATAAACCGACCGCCATTACCGCTAAAACCAGCCAGCCACAATGTCGCATGCATATCCTCTTTGTAAAAGTCCGCCGCAAAAAGTAACACGTTTGCATATTTCGTAACACCGGGCAAGTGAAAAAACAGAAAAGCGTTGGCGCGGACAGGGATGCGTCATTCTCGGGCAAGACGGCTCGGTCGGAGACCTCGCCCTACCTGCCCGGATTGCTGCCGCAACGGGTAGAAGGGCGAACCGTCTCGGTGAGCCGAAGATGAACGCGCCCGTGGGTTTTGCAAGAGCCTCCATCATATCAAAATATTTGTCTTGCGCCCGTCGGCGCGATCTCCGGGCGCGCTGTCAGCCGGGGTTGTGCCAATAATTCATCGGCTCAGGCCAGGCGACGGCCGGTGGTGGCGCAGGCGAAGTTGACATGCTTCAATCCCTTGACGGACTGCAGGCTCTGCACCAGTGTCTTGATCCGCCGCGGCTGCCCGCGCACAGCGACAATTTCCAGGCAGTTGTCGTGATCCAGATGCATGTGCTGGGTCGAAATGATCAGCGCATGATGCTTATGCTGACGCTCCGTGAGTTCCCGCATCAGGTTCGGCCGGTGGTGATCATACACCAGGACAATCGCCCCCGCCACTTCATCGCCGCGCAGCCACTCCTCCTCCACCAGCGAATTCCGGATAAGATCGCCAACCGCCTTGGAGCGGGTGGGACAGTTTTCTCCGCGGATTTTCCGATCGAATTTCTCCAACAACAGCCGGTCCAGCGACACACTGAAACGAATCAAAGACATGACCCCTCCCTCACGTTGTTAAAAATCCGCAAAGGTCAACCAGCTTGACCCAGATCACCGCGACTGCTCCAGAATTCCCCGCCCAGCGGATGAGCCCGATCGTCCCAGGCCTGTGCCAGCGCCGACAATTGCCGGCGCATTTGCGCCAGCAGAGCGACATTTTCAGCTTCACCGGCCAAATTCACCATTTCGCGCGGGTCCTGTTTCAGATCGAATAATTGCGTAGCGCCGCAGGCATATTCAATCAACTTATGGCATCCATCACTGACCCCGCGAATACTTTTACCATAAGCCAGGTAAAGAGTATCACGTCCCGCACCACCGGCAGGCAGACAAGGCGCGAAGCTGCGGCCCTCAACTGAATCCGGCGCTGCAAGCCCGAGCATCTCGCAGATGGTCGGGAAGATGTCCAGCAGGTACACCAGATCGTCGCGCTGCTCACCCGCCGGCACGCCGGGACCGGCCATGAGCATAGGCACCCTTACACTGTGTTCATACAGGTTCTGCTTGCCCAGCAGCCCGTGCTGTCCCAGCGCCAATCCGTTGTCACCGGCGAACACAATGATGGTATTATCAAGTTCACCCGTTTTTTCCAGCGCCGCCAGCAGGCGTCCGAGCGCATCGTCCAGATGCGTAATCATGGCGTAATACTCGGCGATATGCCGGCGTATTTCATCCGGCTGCCGGGGAAAGCCCGCCAGCATCTCGTCGCGGATGCGCAGCGCGCCGGTGTCGATCGGATGTTCCGGCGCAAAATTCTCCGGCAACTCAATTGAATCCGGATCGTACATTTGCCGGAAGCGTTCCGGCATGGTGCGCGGATCGTGTGGCGCCATCAACGAAACATACATGAAGAACGGGCGCGCATCCGCGCGCTCCCGGACAAACCGGCTCGCGGCCTCCGTGAACAAATCCGTGGAATGCCGGCCCAGCTCCATATGGTCGCATTGCCGGTAGACCACCTGATTGGAACGCGCCGGATCGGCAACGTAGGGATGACGCCGCACATAGTTGCCGCCGGGATCGAAGTGATAGGCCGGCACATTCCAGTGGTCGCCCATGCCCCCGAAGAAAATCTCATCACCGGCGCCGAAGCTGCGCGCGAAAGCCGCGCGGCCGTTGTGCCACTTGCCCGTGCCGAAAGTCGCGTAGCCGGCGGCCTGCAGGCACTCGCCCAGCGTCGTTTGCGCAGGAGGAATTTCCTTCCCCACCCCATCCAGGTGAAACAGGGTACGGCCGGAATGCAGCATGGCGCGGCTGGGCATGCAGACGGCCCCGCAGGTGCCGCCGGGAATATGCGCGCGGGTGAAAGCCGTCCCGCGCGCCACCAGCGCGTCCAAATGGGGCGTATGAATCCGGCTGTTGCCCAGGGCATGAATCGTGTCAAACCGCTGGTCATCGGTAAAAAACAGCAGGATATTGGGCCGTCGGCTCATATTCATGATCTCCGGATGATGATGTAATCCATAGACATATCAAAATATGCGCAAAAGACACAGATGTCCAAGCATTTTTTGCAGCAACTTGACGCCAGTTTCCGCCTGCGGCGTTTTGGACTGCGGCGGCTTGACCTTTCCGCCTGCGTTGTTTTCAGCCGTGAATACAACAGGCTCGTGCACCAAAACCATTAATATGACGTTCGATATAAAAATTTGACCTATGCGACACAATTAAGTAGATTCACTACCGTCCACAGGATTACACTGAATTCTACACAAGAAGGGCCTCATGCAGCAGCTTTTCCCTAGCCCAGCGGAGGGGGTGGAGGCATGAGCTATGATCCGGCGTTGCACCACCGTAAAAGCATCCGCCTGCAGGGGCATGACTATGCCGGGGGCGGGGTGTATTTTGTGACGATTTGCGCGCACCGGGAGGCGGTGGCAGCCACGGGCGGGAAGCCGTTTACGGGGGCGTTGCGGGCATTGATTGAAGAGCGATTGCGGATTACAGCGGAAAAATTCCCGCAGATGAGTTGGGGCGAGGAATGGAATAGGGCGATGATACGGGCGACACAGGTGTCGCCCGTACAACGCAGGGGCGAGGCCAGCCTCGCCCCCTCTCTCGCCCGCCCGGGCGCCACCCGCCGGATCTGGCATCGCAATTATTATGAAATGATTGTGCGTTCGGTGGAGGCGGAGCAGAGAATCGCCGAGTATATCCGCATGAATCCGTGGAAGTGTGTGCAGGAATTCGGTGGCGGATTGCGGGGTATTGGAAATCCGTCGCTTTGGAACAGGGAAAATCTCGGGGTACTGTGCAGCCGGGTGGTAAGAGCGACATCAATGTCGCCCATACAGATGCCCAAAGCCGAGGTCTATTTCGGCGGCTGGCATTCGCCGAAAGAAAAAGAGATACTGGACTGGCTGCTGAAGAATGGGCAACGGGTGATTGCCTGCCCGGCGTGGGGGATTCAAAATTCCGCATTTGCGCCGGGAGTGCGAAATGCGCTTGAGGAAAACCGGATGCTGATTTTGGAGATGCACGATGTTTCCGGAAATCTGGCGGCGGCGGAAGCGCGAAACCAATTTGTAATTGAGCACGCCGATGCGCTTTTTACTCCTCATATTACAAGCGGCGGAATGCTGGACCGGCTGTTGAGCAAGCGATCGAAAGTGAATTCATTATGACCGAATAAAACCAAAAACAACTGGGCAATATTTTATGGGGCCTCGCTCTATTGCCAGCGCCCAAGCCCAATTCGTAAGAGAAGAGATGCAGTCAACAACCGCGCGGACATATTTGCCAACGTCCCAGGTCGCACGTCGTTGTGCGCTCGGGAATATATTCAAAGGAAAAAATAAATGAACAAACGCCTGACTTTACTTGCCCTCTTGGTTTCCGGCGGGCTGGCGGCAGCGGTTTGCTGCGCTCTTGAAACGCCGGTGGCGCGTGAGCATGTTGTTTCCTTGGGACAGGCGCATAAAGGCAGCCAGGAGATTGACACTTTGCTTATGGACAGCTATGGCCGCCTGCCGGATGCAGAACGGGCTTTCTACCTTTCGGCTCGTGAAATCCTTGCCGGTGCTGCCACCGCCACAATCAACGATCCGGCGATTATCGAAATCGCCGGCAAGGCCGGCCGGCAACTGATCAGCGGACCGATGCTGGGCGATGTATCGGACAGCGGCATCACGGTCTGGTTCCGCCCCGTCCATATGGAAGCATTGACAGTCCAGGTTGCAGACGGCGAAGGCAATAAAAAAGAATTTACCGTTGATGTCACCCAGCCGGGTGTTGCCACCAGCATAAGACTGGCCGGCTTGTCCGCCAACACCAAATACACCTACCGGATCGTGAACAACGCCGGCGGCGTTTTGGGCGAAGGATCGTTTCGTACCGCGCCCAAGCCCGGTGCGCCGGCGACCTTCCGCATTGCCTTCGGCTCCTGCTTCCACAAGATCGGTGTTCATAACCACAACCTGATGCGATTGATTGCGGAGCGGGGCAACCATGCCATGCTGCTGCTTGGCGACCTGGCGGTGGACGACCGGGAGGCAAAATTCAACATGCACTACGCCGATTACCTGCTGCGGGACGTTTCCCAACCGTGGCGGACATCATCGGCGATGTGGAAATCATCATGCTCGACACCCGCTCCTGCCGCAACTGGCAGGAACGCAACCAGCGCGCGGCCTTCCTTGGGGATGCGCAAATGCAATGGCTCTTCAAAACCCTCAAGGAGTCCCAAGCCAAGTTTATCATAATCACCAGCGGGACCATGTGGAGTGACTTCATGACCAACGCCAAGGACTCCTGGGGCAGTTGGGACGTGCCGGGACGCGAGGAGATATTCAACTTCATCGAGGAGCACCAGATCGGTGGCGTGTTGCTTTTGAGCGGCGACCGTCATGGCGCGCGCGGCTTTGGAATTGAGCGGCCATCCGGCTTTAAACTGTACGAGTTCGAAGTCGCCACCCTCGGCGGCGTCTCCGGACCAAAACCTTTTGCGCCGGACAGATCAGCACAACTATTCGGATACGGCCACGGTTTGAGAGCCTTTGGCGAGTTCACCTTTGACATGGGCCAGGCGGATCCTGAAGTGATATTCCGCCTGATCAACGAAGAAGGCAAGGAACTTGAAAACCACACCTTTCACCGCTCACAGTTGACACCATAACCGTCCCACAGGGACGGGAATGTTGGAGAATTCAGGTGATAATTAATATGATTGCACACCCATGATCCTGCATATAAACTAATAAATGTTGTGCCTGGCAGGCGCCCGGCTAACTTTAACAACAGGAGAATCAATCATGCGCAAAGTCACCTTGTTCACCGGACAATATGCCGATCTGCCGCTGGAACAACTGGCTGCCAAGGCCAAGGCCTGGGGCTATGACGGCCTGGAGCTGGCCTGCTGGGGCGACCATCTCGATGTAAAACGCGCGGCCGAGGACAAGAAATACGCGCGGGGACAGGTGGAACTCCTGCAGCGCCACGGCCTGGAGGTTTTCGCCATCAGCAACCACCTGGCCGGCCAACTGGTCTGCGATTTGAACAACGATGCGCGCTCCGACGCCTTCGCCCCCCCGGATTGCGCAGGCAATCCTGAAGCCAAACGTGACTGGGCGGTGGAGTGCATGAAAAACGCCGCGCGTGCGGCGGCCAACATGGGCATCAAGGTCGTCAACGGATTCACCGGATCATCCATCTGGCACCTGATCTACAGCTTCCCGCCCGTCTCGCAAGCCATGGTCGACGCCGGTTACGAGGATTTTGCCGCGCGCTGGAACCCTATCCTGGACGTGTTTGATGAATGCGGCGTACGCTTTGCACTGGAGGTGCATCCCACGGAAATCGCCTATGACGTGCATACCGCGCGGCGCGCCCTGCAGGCCATCGGCAATCGCCCGGCTTTCGGGTTCAATTTTGATCCCAGCCACCTGCTCTGGCAGATGGTGGATCCGGCGCGTTTCATCCAGGCCTTTTCCGATCGCATCTATCACGTGCATGTTAAGGACGCCGCCCTGACCATCGACGGCGAAAGCGGCATCCTGGGCTCGCACCTCAACTTCGGCACACCCGGCCGCGGCTGGGATTTCCGCACGCCGGGGCGCGGCGGTGTCCGATTCGAGGAAATCATCCGCGCCCTGAACGTCATCAATTACCAGGGGCCGCTTTCCGTGGAATGGGAAGACGCCTACATGGACCGCGAGCACGGCGCGGCGGAGGCCTGCCGGTTCGTGCGCCAACTGGACTTCCCCAAGTCCGACCGCGTCTTCGACGAGGCCTTCGCCTGAACCATACCGTGCGGATGTGAACCCATCAACCGGGTTTTAGACTGAATAAAAACAATGCCGGCTCAATCAACCGGGGCGGCAATTGGAGAAACAATATGGAAATGCAAGTTGCGCAGGATGACGCCAACCAGATCACGCTCATGATTTTGAACGGCCGTCTTGATGTCGAAGGCGTACAGGCCATCGAAAAGGAATTCCAGGGCCAGGTCGAGGCATGCAACCGGCCGGTGCTGCTCAATCTGGAGCACGTGACATTCATGGGTTCACTGGGCATCCGACTGCTTTTGGGCGCGGCCAAAACCCTTCAGCAACGCAGCCTGCGCGCGGTCCTGCTGAATCCGCCGCCGCTGGTGGAAGACACCTGGTACTCCGCCGGCCTGGCGGAAATTGTGCCGGTGGAACACGAGCTGGCCGGAGCGTTGGCCCTGTGCCGGGAAACAGCCTGAAGCGGGCGCCTGCCACGGACCGTCAGGGACGGCGCTCCAGGCGCAAGTCACGGACCAGGGCGGCGCCGGTAAACTTGCCGCCCACCTTCAGGCGTACCGAGTGCGAACGCGCGGGCAGGTCGAAGGTGCTGCGGGCCTCATAGAAGCCATCGGCCCGGCGCAGGTTGGGGTGCGGCTCCTTGACGTGAAAATTGTGCGTCACCTCAAACATTGGCTCCAGTTGATTGGCGCCGGACTCCTGGATTAATTCCACCACCAGGGCAATCGATCCCTGAAAATCCTCGCCTTTGTGCACAAACCCCTGGATCATCAACCGGTCCCGCGACCGCACATGCACGGCGGGCGATACCAGCCAGCAATCGCTGCGGCCGTCTGCGGAGGTCAAGTCAAACAGACCGCTGCCACCCTCAATCTTCCAGGCTATATTCTGCCGGTGCCGGTTGCCCAACAGCACATCCCAAGAGGAAAATGGTTGGCCGGGCACAACTTCCGCGTCCGGCATTTCCAGCAGATTACTGCCGGGAGCATGATCCGCGGCATAAACGGCGTTCATCTCCGTGCCGGCAATGCTGAGGCGCCGGTTATGATGGCGCCACCAGGCCCAGCTACCCGTGCCGCCGACCAGCAGCACCAGCAGCATCAACAAGCCAAACATCATCCGCCAGCGCCAGACCCGCCGCTGCAGCACATCCAGATGCTGCACCGTCTGCGTGTCATGCGCGGCTTCCTCGGGCGTGGTTGGCGGACTGAAGTTGACCATCTCCCGCAAAGGCTGCTGGGCGGCGCGGGGATCAACATTGAGAAACGGGGCCGCCGTCTCCGGCAAGCCGGCTTTTTGCAGATCAGCCCGGTAGGCGTCCAGGTCAAAAGGTATCTTGCGCCAGAAAATCGACTTGGTCGCGGTATCAAAGATGCAGTAGGTGGCGCGCGAGTCGCCATCGCGCGGCTGGCCGACGGAGCCGACGTTCAGCAGAAAGCGTTTGCCATCCTCCAGCATGAAGTCCTCGGGCGGAATCAAGCGCGGGGTTTGACTCTCGCCAATCACAAATATCCCCGGCCGATGTGTATGCCCGATGAACAAAAGCGGCTCGGGTACGGCCTCCCAGCCCGGCAAGGCGTCTTGCGGCTCGAAAATGTAATGAAAGGCAGCGGGTTGATCGAAATTGGCATGGGCGCAACGGAAGCCACGTCCCGCAATACTCAGCGGCAGCCGCGCCATGAAACGGCGCGCGGAGTCCCCCAGTTGCCGGTTGGTCCAATCAATGATCTCCCCGGCCGGCTCACTGAAAAGCGCCGTGTTGATCTTGCCGCAGAGCGCGGCATCGTGGTTGCCCAGGATGAAATGATCGACATTGGCGTAAAGCGACTCCAGCACCTCGCGCGGATGCGGGCCGTAACCGATCATGTCGCCCAGGCAAATGATTCGATCCACGCCGGAACTGCGTATGTCAAGCAGCACGGCCTTCCAGGCATGCAGATTGGAGTGGATATCGGATACAATGGCATATTTCACGACCACCTCCGCAAGGTGTTCCCGACTTTTACCTCATGGCGCCCGACCGATCACCCGCACCTTGATCGCCGGATCATCGATAACAACAAACCGCTCCGCCAGGTTGGCCGTCAGATGTACTTCCAGCGGCCGACGATCCGGCACAAACAGCGCGGCATATCCCGGGAAATGCCGCGCCAACATGGCTGCGCCTTCTTCCACCCCCAGCACAAACAACGATGTGGACAGGGCATCCGCGTCCGTCGCCGCCGGACCCAATACCGTCACGCCGGCCATGCCGGCAACGGGCCAACCATTACGCGGATCGATTATATGGGAATAACGCTCTCCGTCAAGCTTCACAAATTGTTCGTAATTGCCGGAAGTCGCCATGGCCTCTCCCGGTTGGAGTGCCAGCCAGCCCAATGTCCGCTGGGGATCAAAGGGATGGCGCACGGCCACCCGCCAGGGTTTTCCCGGCGCGGACTCACCCAGCACACGAATGTTGCCACCGAGATTCACCAGCACATCCGCCACGCCATGGCTTGCCAGCAGGCGGCACACCTCATCAACACCGTAGCCCTTGGCAATGCCGCCCAGATCAACCGCCATTCCCGGCCTGGTCAAAAACGCCGCGCGCTCATCCACCATCAGGTTGCGATAATCGACGGCCTCAGCGGCCGCCTGCAACTCCTGTTCCGTGGGTATGCCACCTGAACCCAAGCCACCCCGGAAACGCCAGGCTTGCATCAAGGGGCCGATGGTGGGGTCAAAAGCGCCAGCGCTGAGTTCTGCATGACGCCGAGCGGCAGTCAGCAGTCTGAGTATGGGCGGGGGCAATTCCACCGGCTCGGTCCCCGCGGTCTGGTTAAGGCGACTGATATCGCTGTCGTCGCGGAAAATGGTCAGCTGTTGTTCCAACTCATACAGCTTGTTGGCGCTGAGCACTTTCACCGGCTCCATGTAATCCGCCCGATGCCGCGGCAATTGCACGGAAAAAAATGTGCCCATCACCAGGAAGGTCCGCTGCGGCGGCGGCGGCCGGCAGGCGGCCAATAACCCGCAAAACAGGATTACCACCGCATATTTCACAAATATTCTCCAATCGGCCCCTGCCCGCCCGGATTAATCATCGTCCTGCCAGAAATAACCGCAAGGCTGGTCAGGCATGATTAGATCACGATCCGCGAGATCCCGGCGATCTAACGGGAACCGGCTGCAATTCCAAGATCGATACCATCTATACAAACGGCAGGCGGGCATCTCCTTGTTATGATAAAAAAAGTGACAGCGCCAGGCCAGGCGGCAGCAGGCGCCGCAACGCCGGCATTCACCCTGACGGCGCGCCAGGCTGGCTCTCACATATCCCGGGCGAAACACATTCAACCACAGCCGGCGCGGAGTGCCCCAGAACAATTTAGGCTGCAACCGGCGCAATCTCTCCATCAAACTCATAACCCTCCAAGATGCGGTCCCGCAAGCATAACCGAAGCGGTCTTAACCGTACTCCTGACAGCAAATTCAAATTTCATTTGATTGTTAAAAAGTCTAATCGTCAAATTGTATCATGGCCTTGATCACGCCGTCATTATAACCGGCCACCATCTCGAACGCCTCACCGGCCCCGGCGGGCGGCACCCGGTGCGTCACCATGAAATCAGCGTCCAGCAACCCCCGCGCCATCAAAGCGAGCGTGTCGGCCGTGCATTCGCATTGCCGGCGCACATTCAAAACACGAATTTCCGCGCGGCGCGCCTTTTCGATGATCAATGATATCCGGTCGGTTTCGGGAATGCCGATCAGCATCAGACGCCCGCCCGGCCGCAACAATTCCAGGGCCTGGTCAACCGCCGCCTGCTGGCCGCAACATTCGAATACCACGTCCAGTCCGTCCGGCGCCCGCGCCTTGATTTCGCCCACCGGATCAGGCCCAGCCGGATCGCCCGTCCAATCCGCGCCGGCCGCCCGCGCCGCCTGCGCGCGATAAGCCAATGGATCAAGGGCATAGATATCAGCAACGCCGAACAGGCGCGCGCATTTCAACGCACTCAACCCGATCGGGCCGCACCCCAGAATGCCCACCTGAGCGCCTTTCAAGGGCTGTGCCATACGCGCGGCATACTAGCCGATGGCCACCGGCTCGGACAACACCGCCTGATCCCAGGTCATGCCCTCCGGCATCCGAAAACAACTTTCGGCCGGCATCACCAGCAATTCCGACAGGCACCCTTCCGCCTGGCCCGGACATCCCAGAAACCGCAGCCGACGGCAGGTATGCGGCCGGCCGGCCCGGCATTGATCGCACCGACGGCAGGACATGGCCGGATCCAACGCCACCCGATCACCGGGCCGCAGATGGCGCACACCCACGCCAACCTGCTCCACTGTGGCCGCGCATTCGTGCC
>JAIVGW010000465.1 GCA_020201415.1 Lentisphaerota bacterium | reverse complement strand
GTCTGGATCAGAGCCTTAAAAGGCTGGGTTTGCCTTATGTCGATATCTTTTATTCGCATCGTCCGGATAACGACACGCCGTTGGATGAGACGCTGGGCGCATTGGAGACGGCGGTGCGCAGTGGGCGCGCGCTGTACGTCGGCATTTCCAGCTACTCGCCGGAGAAGACGCGCCTGGCGGCGCAGGGTCTGCGCGCGCTGGGTGTGCCCTGTCTGATTCACCAGCCGAAATACAGCATGTTCAACCGCTGGGTCGAGCCGGAACTGCTGGATGTGCTGGAGCAGGAAGGCATGGGCGCCATCGCCTTTTGCCCGTTGGCGCAGGGTCTCTTGACCAGCCGCTATCTGGATGGTATTCCGCCTGATTCCCGGGCGGCGGGCGGGAGGTTTTTGACCGTGGCGCAGGTGACGGCCGGGAAGGTTGCCCAGGCCCGCGAACTCAACAAGCTGGCGGCTGCCCGCGGACAGACGCTGGCCCAGATGGCCTTGACCTGGGTGCTGCGTGACGAGCGTGTGACCAGCGCCCTGATCGGCGCCAGCCGGCCGGAGCAGATCCGTGAAAACTTCGCGGCGGTGACGGCCGCCCGGTTGACGGATGACGAGTTAATCCGCATTGATGCCATTCTGGACGCTGGCGCGGCAGCGGACAACCCGGCATGATAACGCCGCCCGCAATCCGGTACATGCGTGCTTTAATGCTTATGTTTGCGAGGTAGTGATATGGATGTATTTCCGGGTGCCAATGTCTGGTTTGCCCTGGGATTAACCGTATTCGCCGGCCTGGCTACGGGGATCGGCAGCCTGCTGGCTTTTTTTACCGATCAGACTAACCGCCGTTTTCTGGCGGTGTCGTTGGGGTTTTCCGCCGGCGTGATGATTTATGTTTCCATGGTGGAGATATTTTTCAAAGGTCGTGAGTCCCTGGTTGGGGCCTGGGGTGAACATGGCGGGCAATGGGGGGCTGCCGCTGCGTTTTTTGGCGGCATCCTGCTGATCGGGGTGATTGACAAGCTGATCCCCAGTTTTGAGAATCCCCATGAGATGCATGGGGTGGAGGAACTGGATACGTCGGTCGGCGATCATCCGCGACGTCGCCGGAAGCCGACGGAGGCGACACGGATGCTGCGCACGGGGATTTTTACCGCGATTGCCATTACCGTGCATAATTTTCCGGAAGGTTTGGCTACTTTTGTCGTGGCTTTGCGTGATCCCAGGCTGGGTGTGACCATTGCCATTGCCATTGCTTTGCATAATATTCCCGAGGGGATTGCCGTCTCCATTCCAATCTACTACGCTACTGGCAGCCGCCGCCGGGCCTTGTTGTATTCGTTTCTGTCTGGTTTGGCGGAACCGCTGGGGGCGATTGTCGGTTTTGCGCTTTTGATGCCGTTTTTATCGGAAGCAGTTTTCGGGCTGTTGTTCAGCGGCGTTGCCGGGATCATGGTATTCATCTCGCTGGACCAGTTGCTGCC
>JAIVGW010000023.1 GCA_020201415.1 Lentisphaerota bacterium | reverse complement strand
CCTCTTTCGCGATCACTATGAAGTCGGCGAAGTGTCCGAATTCAATCTCCGGATTATTCCGTTTGAAGCGCAAGAGCACCGATGGGTGGAAGCGGCCGTATCGCTGATCGAGCATACAAAGCGCGATACAGCCCGGCTTGCACTATAAGTACTCCAACCACGGATTCGCGGCGCTGGGCACGGCCCTGGCGCGCACGGGAGGCAAGCCGTCTGCGAAAACTACGCGGACGACAAGGGCGAAGTGATTGTCCGCCTGCCGCCCGGTCCGGAGATGACGCTCGAAATCGCTGGCGAAGGCCGCCTGCTGCCGATCAGCCTGCATACCTTTCAGTTGCCCGGCAAAAAAAATGCGGCAACCTGGGTCCGGTTCATCAAGGATGACTGCGCAAAAATTATGCTATGGGAAAACCGGCGGCTTTCAGCCAGACCTTATGCGGCTCAGCCCCTTCGGCCTAACTCAGGGTTGCACAAGGACAAATCATTAACCCCGTAATTGCAGTCCGTAAATCAGGGACCAGCGAAGTCACTTCTGATATAATGCTTTTCCTATCCTTGCCGACGCATCATTCCGGCATCAGGATTGCGAATTTGCCCATATAATGAAAACCTTCTTCTCCGGTGGGCGAGAACATGGACATCTCGCAACCTTTGCTCCCGACTCGGATGCGACCGATATTGAAGTGCCACGGCGCTTCCTTGGTGGGCTTGTCGCCGGACACGCCGAAATCAGGAAGTATTTTCCCCTGGTTCTCGCCCAGGGCCGGCACCTTAACTTCAACACTCCAGAAATTATCTCCCCGATGTGGAGCAACGGTTATGCCTGACTCCCATTCAATTTTATATTTGCCGGTTTTACCGATTATTATGGAGTTTGGGCGGTCAAGGTCGGTGACATATCCCATAGGGTCGATGGCTATCTGGTAGTAAGCATGGCTTGGGGGCTCAAGCAAGAGTTCTATCTCGTCGCCATCAAATATTGTCAGGTCACCCATTTTTTTGGCCGGAAGTAACAGTTTATCCATCTCAGGTTCTTCGCAGCGGACACCAAAGTAAAGGCTGTCACCTGCCCATACGACTTTAAACGTTGTTTTGTATTTTAGATCTCTACCGGTAACGACATCCTTTAAATCATAGGTGTTGGTTTCTTTCCATATTTCTTCATCAAGTCTTCCATCCAGCTTCATATTTTTTTCTTCCGTTTCCGCAAATACAGCTACAGGATTACCATCCCGGCCGACTTTCAACTGCTCACGGATAACTTTCAGCGGTTCTATGTAGTCGATCACAAGTTGAATCCGATCGGCATAAATACCTTCACTTCCTGCAGCTTTGTGTGCGGTATTTATGAGTTCAAATATCTTGTCAATAACTTCCACCTTTGAGCGGCTTAGCGGCCAATATTTTTCATTGTAGTTGACAAACGCCTTCATCTCCTTTGCGGCAGGTCCGTAAAAGTTTATATAATATTCATTAAGCAGGTCATCGACATTTTCGACATCCGTCCACCACAATCCCGCCGGATCGGGGCTAAACCACAACCGTCCGGTGAGCCACAGGTGTAAATGCCTGGTGGCCATGGTAGGGTCAGGCATTTTTTCACTTTGAAACGTTTCGCCTCCGCTTACCTCAATGTAAGTGCCTTCAATATTTCCTGCCAAATCCTGCATGTCTTCAGCGAGGATGTGGGGGTAGTAGCGGGGTACGCCATCCCTGCTCGAATAATATTCAAAAAGGGCAATCTTTTGCGATGTGAGTTTACTGATAAAGGCGTCCTGTATGGTCCGGTATTTTTCCTTAACTTCCGGATCATGGAACGAGTTCCTGCTCCGACAGATGCTTACCTTCAGGTTAGGGTGGAATGTATCAATCTTTAACGGTGCTTCCCTGTAGGAGTTGTAGGCGTGGCAACGGATATATTTATCAGGGTGTGTCTTGGCCACTTCCGCGGCCACACGGTTCATAAAGTCCCAGACATAGTCAGACAATACACCATGTAAACCACGTTCGGGCGTATCCTTTCCCCGGCATTTTTCACATTGACAGATCGCCATAAATGCGTCGGTAGGAGTCAGGGTGACAACATTCTTGTTGTATTTGTCAAACATCATTTTTGAAAAACCAACCGCAGATTGGAACAGCCCTTCAGACGAATAGCATGCCTTTTCGTTTTTTTGTTTGAGCGCCCTCTCTGTGCCGTATAAAGCATAAAATTCAGGATGGTTCTCTTTAACCCATTCCGGCCGCAGTAGCTGAGCGGTACCATGTATTCCCCAGACTTTTGTATCGATATGCATCCCAAGGCGCAATTGCCACAACACATGTTCCGGGGAGGTCTGGTGCGGGCGGTTGCGCCAGAAAATCATTTCCCTGCTTTTCCATTCCGAGCTTACCTTTTCATCAATTTTCGGCAGGTTGATGTTTTTCATTTCGGGACAAATTTCTCCAAATTTTCCGGGCATATACCAGCGGACACCAAGGGAGCGAAGAAAATCATTGACGGCATTCAAGGAGCCGTGTTCGTCAGTTGTCCATACATCCAGTTCGCTGTTGTAATACCAGTAGTTGTCTGCCGCGTATGACCATTTTGGCCCGTTTTCTTTATTCCAAGCCTCAACTGCACGATTTTTATCGCTATTTCGCGACATGTATTCCGGGCCGGCATCGCCCGGCAGGTCCATGAAATAGTTGGTGTCCTTGCCCATCAGGACCAGCCAATTATTGCCGGATTTGATCCGGTACGCGCCACTATCAAGATCGTCGGTCTGCAACCCGAGTTTCCTGGTGAATTCGCTCTCGCCGACGTAGATCGTCACCGGCAGCTCATCGCTGGGCGCTTTGCCGATCGGCAGTTCCGCGCCACTGATCTTTTTTACATATTTTTGCAACTCTTCCGCCGCCAGTTTCTGCATGCGGGTGGGCTCCCCGGCAATGACAATCGCGGCCTGAGGCTGCCCGTCCTCGACAATGAACGGCTCCGCGGACACATGGCCTGCCAGTCCCAGCCCCGCAAAGAGCATGCAGCAACGGCAAACGATCTTGAATAAGTAAATGGTATGGCTATGCATGTGTGACTCGCCTCTTGTATATGATTGCATCTCTTGCTCCCCGGAGCGGAATGTGTGAACATTCCGGTTCTTTCATGCTCGACCAGCCGGAATTCTCACGAATTCCGCTCCATTGCACCACCCGGAATTCTCACGAATTCCGCTCCATCATGCGTGTCGGCTCCGCTCCCCGGAGCGGAATGTGTGAACATTCCGGCGGTTCATTGACTGTCTTCATGACACACGTGTGCATTTATTTTGAATCATTTTACTGTCGATACATGATGGCGTCATCAGGAGGAATCCTGTGGCGGTCTTTTAGCCATTTGCCGCTCCAGAGATCACGCACCGGCGCTGCCAGCCTGATCTCGCGCGGCAGTAGCGACCAATTCAGCTCGCCGACATAGACCGCACCATCACTCTCCAGAACGATCCGGCTGGCGGGCAGGCCACCGACCCCCGGATCAAAGATAACATTGCGGGTGCGCAGCCGTGGGCCATGCTCACGACTTATCACGCGTAACATCGCCCGCGCCTCGGGTGACAGCCCCGTCAGATCTCCGCCTATCTCGCACATGCCGCCCGACAAAAAAGCCATGGTGGCCCAGAGCCGGTTCTGACCAGGCGGGTTCTCCGGGCACCAACCGATCGAATCGGCATCGCCCAGCAGGCAATCGTGCCGGTAAAAATGGGCAGACATCGTCAATTGTGACGCACACTCCCACACATTACGGAATTTACCGATGCCGATATCCCTGCCCATGCGCACGGCGTCCGCATAACGACCGACAAAGGGATTGCCGCCGGTGTTGGTAACGCAACACAGGAGCAGGAACCCGTCTTTCGGCACAATCGCGCGCAAATCCTCGAGGAAAAGGTTGCGCAACTCCACGGCCGTGCGTTCGGGATTGCGGTAGCGCACTTGCGGCACCTCGAACGGCAAGCTCCAGAAGTCGAGCTTGAGGCCCTGAAAACCCCAGACCTGAAAAATCGTACGCCAGGCATTGCGGGTAAATTCACGCACTTCCGGCAGCGAATAATCCAGGTAGGCCGAACGCGGTCCGAATCCCGCCGGGTTTTCCGTCTGTAAAAGCCATTCCGGTCGGTCGCGGGCGAGCGTGGAATCGCTACGCAGCCGGGGGGTGGCCCAGAGCGCAGGCATGACGCCTTCGCGACGGATTGCTTCGGCAATACCTTGCATACCCTTGGGAAACAGTTTGGGATCGTGCGGCGGCTGCCCGTCGTCATGAAAGATTTCCAGGCAGGAACAGAACCACCCCTTCATCGTCAGTTTTTCCGAGCGGCTTTGCTGGTAGCCGTCGTCGATCATCACAACCCGGGGTTTACCGGACACCAGTTTTCGCAAAGCACGGGTATTATCAACAACCATCTTGTGGTTGACATCGGCAAATCCGCGTTTCCGTCGGTTGTAATTCCAGGTCCCCCAGACCACGGCCCGACGCAGAATCGAACGCGCCCCGGCAAAATCGAGCCGCTGTCGCAGCAATTGGTAATATGCGTCCAGCGCATCCTCGACGCCGCCGGCCACGGACAACAGCACCCAGTGTTCACCGTGCAACGCATCCCCGGGCGCCAATGTAACCGAATCCACTCCCGTAAACCCCTCGATGGCTTGCACCCGCGTCCGGCGGCCGGAGGACCAAAGCGACCAACAGGGTTTAAAACGTTCCTGGCTCAAAACCGCCATCAATACCGTGCCGTACTCGGGATGGGTAAAAAAAAGACCTGGAAAGGGCCAGTCTTCGGAAAGGCCGACCGTGGCCTTTAAACCTTGAGCTCGGACATAGTAATGCCCCGTGTTAAAACCGAAACCATCGAAACAGCGCTCGCGTTTAAACCATTCGCTATGCGCAACATGCCATCCGGCGCGCTCCAGTTCCAGAACGCCATCGAAAATATGCAACGCGGAAATATGCAGCGGCGCATGCCCGATATTTTGAACAGATTGCCGGAATTCAATGGCCGACGGTGAAAGCCGCTTTACTTGCAGACAATGCTCGACATTTTTCCGTCGCGGTTGACGCGAAGCTACCAGACGGCGTCCATCCGCCGCGCGCACA
This sequence comes from Lentisphaerota bacterium, assembly GCA_020201415.1. GTDB lineage: Bacteria > Verrucomicrobiota > Kiritimatiellia > JAAZAB01 > JAAZAB01 > JAIVGW01. The sequence continues at coordinate 936 of JAIVGW010000023.1, read as the reverse complement.
TCGCAAAACCCATTTTTCAAGGCAAACCCGCCGGGCGTTGAGAACGCCAGGACACCTTTTGCGTTGGTCATTCGCATTGCAGCCGCGTTTCGCATCCTTGACTCCTTATGCTGATTGTCTATTTTTTTTGGACGACGATGCATCAAAGCAGCGTTGCCGGCATACGGCAACTTATTAATGAAGATTGAAAATCTTTATGAATATGTCACAGTCGGCCAGGCGGCAATTTTAAGGTTCTGCCCGCCGTGTATCGGAAATGCATGTTCTCCCCATGGTTCGTGCCAGCAGAGCGATCCGACAAGACGGTTTTCCGGATCTAACACCCCGTAGCGCAACCGTGAGACCGCCGGCCTATGCTTCTGGCCCCCCTCGAAGTTGATGCTGCCGATAATGACATTACAAGGGCCTTTGCCATGCCCGAACAATTCCTCGCGGGTTGTGCTGAGAATGCAGGCATTGTGCTGGCAGCACAAGTGCTGGATCACCGAGAGATGGGAGCTGTCGTGAAAGACCAGCGCCTCTTCACAGTTGTGCGCGTAAATATAGTCCGCCACGACATGTTCGCCAAGCACCAGTCCATAGCGGAACCCCTGCACGGCCACGTTGCGTAACACGTTGTTGTCGTTCTGATCGCCGGATGTCATTAAGCCGACCGTATGGCAGGGGTTGGGCTGCAATTCCTTGCCGAGTTTTGCATCGCCCACGTTTTCGTTCAAGCAGAACTGCGAATCCTGAATGTTGACCCGGCTGATATGCTGGAGATTGACGGCGCTTTGCGTCGGATACATCCTGTCATGGTCAAGCGCCACACGGAACTCGAGATTCGCAATCGAAAATTGCGGGACGGAAAAGCGTCCCGTGCAGGAGTCGCCTTCCGGCGCCGCCAGCATCGACCAGGGATGCGCCGTCGGATCCGTTTCTTCCGGCGCGTCCCAG
>JAIVGW010000464.1 GCA_020201415.1 Lentisphaerota bacterium | reverse complement strand
CACTTGTCCGCACTAGGCGGCCCGCGCGAATCACGCCGCCTGGCGGGAGATATTGTTTTGAGCGAGGATGACATCCTGAATCGCACGAATTTCGCCGATGCATGTGTGTTGGTTTCCTGGTATCTTGATCGGCATGCCCCGGCGCCCATCCTGTCCGATAAATATCCCGAGGACCCTTTTTTGGCCGTGGGCATTAAACGCCCGCCTGCCGACATGCTGGCCCGGCCGCGTCATGCGGCCCCCTGGTTGGGAATTCCTTACCGCTGCCTTTACAGCCGTAATATCGACAACCTTTTCATGGCCGGACGTAACATCAGCACCAGCTACCGGGCCCTGGGAGCCGTACGGGTAATGCGCACCTGCGGCATGATGGGCGAGGCGGTCGGAATGGCCGCGGCCATCTGCATGAACCACGACTGCCGGCCCCGTGAGGTCTATCAAGAACATTTAAATCATTTTAAAACACATTTTCTTGAAAGGTCTGTCGGATGAATCTTGCACAAGGGGTCTGGCCGGTAATGCTGACGCCATTCGACCAAAAAGGCGTCATTGATTGGTCCGCTTACGATGCGCTGATCGATTTTTATCTGGAGCATGGCGCTGCCGGATTATTTGCTGTCTGCGGTTCCAGCGAGGCCGCGCATTTATCTCCTGCCGAAATGCTGGCCCTGACCCACCGGGCTGTGGACCATGCCGCCGGCCGTGTGCCGGTGGTGGCCGGCGCCCTGCTGCCTACATCCGTTCCGGAACTGGCTGGATTCATTCGTCAAGTGCATGATGCGGGTACGGAAGCGGTTGTGCTGTCGCCCAGCCTGCTGGTGGCGCCGGAGGAAGATGAGTCGCGGCTCAGGGATCGCTTGCGGACCATTCTGGCCATGACGGATAATATTCCGCTGGGCATCTATGAATGGCCGCGGCCCTACCATCGTTTGCTGACGCCCGATATGCTGGAATGGATTGCACACACCGGCCGGTTCGTATTTCACAAGGATACCTGCTGCGATTTGAAGATGATTACCGCCAAGTTGCAGCGGCTGCAAGGCACGCCCTTGAAGTTTTACAACGCCAATCTGCCCACGTTGCTGGATTCACTGCTGCTGGGCGCCGATGGCTATTCGGGCATAGGCGCCAATTTTGGCCCGGAGGCCTACGGCTGGATCTGCCGGTATGCCGGGGAACGGGAGGACCTGGCCCGGCGGGTTCAGGAATTGCTGGTTTCCGTTGAATCCCGTTTGTGCCGCAACTATCCCATAGATCCGATAACGGAGCCGGAATTGTCTGAAATCAGGAAGGCATGGGCGGAATATCAAGCGGGATTTGAGGATTTAGTGAGAAATTGACGACGATGCATTTGTTGTGTTGCTCTCCCCGGGCGATGAGTGGGCCAAGTCGGAGCTGGATTGCATTGAAGAGTTTGAGTTAAGCTGGGCTTGAGGAAATGCTGGGATGGATATAATTTGTTTTGAGCAATTTTGCTAATCCCAGCATTTTTAAAATCCCAGCTTAATCCTCCTTGAGAAAATGTTACCCATTCTTGTCATTTGTGCAGATTGCGCATGATTATACTCCCCTCGGTATTGTTGTGGTGTTTATAAACGAACTATATAAGGAGATCCATGATGGTGAACACACATTCCATGATTCAATGGAGCCGTTCCATTCCATTGCGTTACCGGGCCGATGTGGCCGTGATCGGCGGCGGGATTGCCGGGGTATGCGCCGCCTGCGCGGCGGCGGCGGCCGGCGCCTCGGTGATTTTAGTCGAACGCTTCGCCGTGACGGGCGGCAACGCAACCGTGGGCGGCGTGGCCAACTGGTCGGGCGAGACGGCGGGGCAGGGGGCTGTTTTCGATGAAATCATCGCCATGCAGGAACAATGGCAAAGCATTGCCCCATACCCGGGGCCGTCCCACGCCTTCCAGAATAACGGCCGGGTGTTTGATCATGAGATTCTGGCCGTGATCCTGCAGGAATTGCTGCTTAATTATGGCGTACGTCTTTTACTGCACACGCGTTTTGTTGATGTCCAGCGCCATCAGCGCAGACTGGGGCCGGCCGTGCTGGTCGGAGCTTCCGGACCCGAAGCTCTGGAATCCGCCATGTTTATCGACGCTTCAGGTGATGCCTGCCTGGCGCGGGCGGCCGATTGCGAATTGCTGCCGCCCGGAGAATTCGGAGCGCTGCCTCCGTCAATGATGTTTTTTGTCCGCGAGTTGCCCGATCCCGTGGGGCCGCAACTACCCGCCGGCTGGTTCAAACCAGTCGAACGCCGCGCCGATTTGCCCATGACCAGCATCTGGCCCAACGGGCCCCATGGCAAGGCGATCAAGCTCAAGGTGCCGGGCTATGACACCGCCGACACGGAAGACATGACCCGGCTGGAAATTCGCGCCCGGCAAAGGCTGTGGGAGGTGTTGGATTATTACCAGCGCGATTGTCATGGAGAAGCAAGCAGCAGCGGCAAACGCAGCGCCCGCGCCCTTTGCTGGCATTTTGACCATTGTTCGCCGATTATCGGCCTGCGCGAAACACGTTGCATAGCCGGTGATTATGTGCTGAGCGTTGACGATCTGCGCGCCGGCCGCAGATTTGACGATGCCGTGGCGCGTGGCGTGTTTCAGTTGGACGGCATGCGCCCGGATGACGAGAAACGCACCTACCTGCTTTCCAAGGAGGAACAGGTTGTGCCGCCTTATCAGATTCCCTTGCGTTCATTAATTGCCAGGGACGCCGACAATCTGCTGATG
>JAIVGW010000463.1 GCA_020201415.1 Lentisphaerota bacterium | reverse complement strand
GCCGCGGCCAGTTCCGTGCGATCGGCGACCTGGATCAGCGCCCGGGCCTTATGCATATCGTCCATGATCCCCGGGAAGTTTTCCATGTGCGGGCCCAACACGATAGCCTTGCCGAAGGCCGCCGGCTCGACCAGGTTCTGGCCGCCGTGGCGGCAGAGGCTTTTGCCGACGAAAATCACTTCGGCCATTGCGCAAAATGACGTCAGCTCGCCGGTGGTGTCCACCAGCAGGATTTCCGACGGTGTGTCCGGCGCTGTCCCTTTTTCGCGCAGGTGGCTCCAGCGAAGGCTGGGCGCGCCTTGGCGGCGCATTTCCGCCTCGATGGCGCCGCAGCGTTCCACGTGCCGGGGCACGAGGATCAGACGCGCGGACGGGTCCTCAGCCTGCAGTTGCCGGAAGATTTCCAGCAATATGGTTTCCTCGCCCGGCCAGGTGGAGGCGCCCAGCAGATAATGCGGCGCGGGGTCTTCCGGGTTGTGGAGGGTTGGTGGCTGTCGGCAAGCACGACAGGCTGCCAGGGCCACGTCGTACTTGGCCGAGCCGGTGACCTTGACCGCCTCCGGCCGCGGTCAGGACGAACCGCAGTTCCGGGCTATTGCGGCGCGAGGCTGCCATGAAATCGAATGCCACAAGCATTTCGCCCACGCTGACGGCGTGGATCCAGATGGGGCGCGCGCCTGCCAGGCGCGCGCGGGTGGCGTTGTCATAAATGGCCAGGCGCTGCAAAAAACCGCGCCGGTAACCGCCCCGGCGCCACATCCGCCAGAAAAAATGCGGCAGCATCAACAGGTAAACTACGGTGAAAATACAATTATAAAAAAACCACATCTGTTCCATCCCGGCGTCGCGGCTCTCAGGGCCGCGGATGCGCCGCATCATAAACCTTTTTCAAATTTTCCGCGGTAACATGCGTATAAATCTGGGTGGTGGAAAGGCTGGCATGTCCCAGCAGTTCCTGTACCCCCCGCATGTCCGCGCCGGCTTCCAGCATGTGCGTGGCGAATGAGTGCCGCAGGGTGTGCGGTGTTATCTCAGGGCTTAATCCCGCCTGCGCCAGGTGTTTTTTCATCAGGCGCTCGATTGAGCGGGGTGTCAGCCGTCCGCCGCGTCGGTTGGCAAAGAGCGGCATGTCGGCGTTGCCGGACCAGGCCTGCTGCCGTTCCCGCGCGGTTTGCAGCGCCTGCAACGCCGGATTGCCCAGCGGACAGAGCCGCTCCTTCCCGCCCTTGCCGCGGATTTTAACGATGCCGGCCAACATATCCAGGTGCTCGGCCCGCATCCCGGCCAGCTCGCTCACGCGCATCCCGGAGGAATATAGCACTTCCATGATGGCGCTGTCACGCGCAACGGCATATTCCAGCCAGGGGCGGTCGCATGGCCGAGCTCGTGCCATGGCCGCCCGGCCGGTTGCCGGCGGCGCTTCCAACAGCTTGCCTACGTCGCCGCGGGTCAGCACCTGTGGCAGGTAACGTCGGCGTTTGGGCGAGGCGACGCCGGTAAACGGATTGCGCGGCGCGCGGTCTTCGCGCACCAGGAATCGGTAAAAGGTGCGCAGACTCGATACCTTGCGGCAGATGGTGGCCGGCGCCATCGCCAGCTTCTGCAGCGAAACCACGAAACGCCGCGCGGCGAATTTGTCCGGTTCCTGCCAGGGCAGTGGCGGAGAATGGTTTGGCCCCCATTGCAGGTTGGCGAACTGGCGCAAATCCAGCAGATAGCCGGAGATGGTATGCACGGAATAATTGCGTTCGCCCGTGAGGTGCTTAAGAAACAGTGCCACCGCCGGATCGTTTTCCGGAACGGCCAGAGTTTGTGGTGGTGCTTGCATTGGATGATTTCAGGGTCGGGCCGCGCCGTCACGCTGGACGAGAGTAACCAAGCGGCCGGGCAGAAGCCGGATTTGCCGCCGCATTTCCAATTCCAGTAAAAGCACGTTCATGCGGGCGGCGGTAATGCCGGTGGCACGAATCAGTGCGTCGAAATCCTGTTCCTCTTCCCGCAGGGCCTGAAGCACCAACCGTTGTTCCGGGGTCAGGTTGACTTCCGGGGGCGGGGTGGGCG
>JAIVGW010000252.1 GCA_020201415.1 Lentisphaerota bacterium | reverse complement strand
AAATAATTCGGCGAAATTACCTGAAATATGGCATATTATATCTGTTACAGATACATATATATGCTATAAAACCCCTATATTTAAAGAAAATCGTGCAAGTATCAAAAAAAATGTCCGGCACCCTGCAGGCGACTGGCTTCAGGAATGTGCTTGATTTTTTACGGAGCCGTGTCATAATTTTCCCATAGGAAGAGTCGTTCGCTTTGCGGCGAGCGGGTCAGGTGTGCGTAACGGCGCTTTTGCCGTCATCCGGTCGGGAGGTGATATGACTGATCAATTCACTGTTAGTACAGCGGATCCCGGGGACATCAGCGAAAATGATATCCTCTTCGAATGCGGCAATTGCGGCAAAAGTCTGGTGATCGACCGGCGGGGTGCCGGGCTTACGATCAATTGTCCCGATTGCGACACAGAATTACAGGTGCCGATTCCTGAAGGCGTGGATCTGGACGAAATCGACCAGAGTATTTCTGCGGCGGAGTCGGATGATCTGGAATATGTGGGGGATGCCCTGGATCTCTCGGCCCTGCCTGAGGCTTTGCAAACCCAGGTTCAGGATCTGGTTACCGAAGTGCAGGAACTGCGGTTCCGCCGCCGGAACGCCGATCAGCGCGAAGAGCGCCAGGCGCAGGTCTTGCAGACGGTTTCCGAACAGGTCGGCCTCATCCGTGAAGCTCTGGACAAATTGGCAGCGGTGCTGGCCGGGTTGGATGAAAAAACCGCTGATGATACCCAGTCAGTCTAGCCGGCATGCACCGGTAAGCGTCGAGTCGTCCGCCTAAAAGGGATTTTTTCTTCGGTTGGCTAATTCCCTGCCACTTGTTGGTTTTTATAATAAAGAGAAGTTTTTTTCATGCCTGATGATGATTTGGTTATCGGTGATTTTCGGCTGAGCTCGCGGCTGCTGGTCGGCACGGGGAAGTTTGCGGATGCGGCGACCATGTGTGCGGCGGTGTCGGCTTCCGGGGCCCGGATCGTTACCGTGGCGCTGCGACGCTTCAATTCACGACGGCCCGCAGAGGATCTCCTGGCGGGACTGGCGGAGTTGCCGGGGTTGATTATCATGCCCAACACGTCCGGGGCGGCCAATGCTGCGGAGGCGGTTAAGGCCGCGCAGATTGCGCGTGAAATCTGTGGCAGTCCGCTGGTGAAGCTCGAGATCCATCCCAATCCCCAGCACCTGATGCCCGACCCGTTGGAGACCTTCGATGCCGCTGTGCGCCTGGTTCGGGACGGGTTCCAGGTCATGCCCTACATCGCGGCCGATCCGGTGCTGGCCAAGCGTCTGGAGGAAATCGGTTGCGTGTCGGTCATGCCCCTGGGCGCCGGTATCGGCACCGGGCAGGGGCTGGCCACCCGCGGTATGCTGGAGATTATTTTGCGATACAGCCAGGTGCCGGTGATTGTCGATGCCGGGCTGCGCGCGCCTTCGGAGGCGGCTGCGGCGATGGAGATGGGCTGTGCGGCCGTCCTGGTCAACAGCGCCATTGCCGCCGCTGAAGATCCGCCGGCCATGGCCGCCGCCTTTGCCGCCGCCGTGGCCGCCGGCCGCGCCGCCGCCCTGGCCGGGCTGATGCCGCAGAGCGATAAGGCCTTGCCCACCAGTCCCCTGACGGCATTTTTGGACCATGCAAATACGTCTGCAGAAATTACTGGCTGAACGCGGGTTCGGCTCCCGTCGCGGTTGTGAAAAATTCATTATCGCGGGTCGGGTGCTGGTCAACGGAGCGCCGGCGGTTCTGGGAACGACCGTGGACCCGGATTGCGACCGGGTGCTGGTCGATGGTTGCGGCCTGCCGCCCCGCGCCGCTTCACGGGCGCTTATCTTCAACAAACCGCGCGGTCTGGTTTGCACCAGAAGTGCCGGACCGGCGCCGAATGTGTACCAGGTTCTACCGCCTTTCGCGGGCGGGCTGGACATCGCCGGCCGGCTGGACCGCGACAGCGAGGGCCTGCTGCTGCTGGCAAACGATGGCGGGCTGCTGCAACGCCTGACCCATCCGCGCCACGGTCACCGTAAAACCTATCGGGTGACCGTCAGCGGCAGGGTGACCCCCGCAGTGCTGGACCAGTTGCGGCAGCCGCTGGATGCGGACGGTTATCTCACCCGCCCGGCGCAGGTCAGGTTGCTCAAGTCCGGCGCCGTCCAGGGGCGCATAATCCTGGAGTTTGAGTTGGGTGAGGGCCGCAACCGTCAGGTGCGGCGTCTGTGCGAACGTTCCGGCCTCAAGGTCCACCGTCTGGTGCGCACAGCCATAGGCAGCCTGTCGTTGCGTGGGCTGCCACCGGGCAAGTGGCGTGAATTGTCCCGGTCTGAAATCGACCGCCTGGTTAATTACGAAATCTAAAATATTAGTGCCTTGAGGTTCTTGCAAAACCCCAGCGGTAGGGACGGCTCTCCGAGCCGTCCGTTGCAGCAGGTAGGGACGGCTCTCCGAGCCGTCCGGTCGCAGCCGGTAGGGACGGCTCTCCGAGCCGTCCGGTCGCAGCAGGTAGGGACGGCTCTCCGAGCCGTCCGCGGACGTTTCGGAGAAACGTCCCTACCAGTAATCGGGAAGGCGAGAGGTTTTGCAAGAGGCTCCATTATGGCCACAATTTATAAACCCGCCGTCTTCAGTGGTGGGGCGACGCCGCAAACAGCAGCCTGGAGCCACAGTGAGCATTATTTGATGGCGTTTTTTGATCTTCCCGTCCGCCGCCCCAGCAGCAGCGACCGCTGGCGGGCCTTTTCCCGGTCCGAGCGGGCCACGTACAGCGGCTGCATGGTCCGCGGGTCAAGACCGGTGTAAAACATTGCTGCGCTAATGGTCAGGGGCGCGGGATAATAGTCCTGCACCTGTTCTGGCTGCAAACCAGCCTCCTTGAGGCAGCGGGCCAGCTCTTCCATGTCCGCCGTGGTGCAGCCGGGATGGCCGCTGATGAAATACTCCCGCAGGCTGACCCGGGCGCCCGCGGTGCGGGTCAGTGTTTTGAAGAGTTCTACAAATCGCCGGTACACCGCCACCGGCGGTTTCCCCATGTGGCGCAAGACGCCGTCCAGCATGTGCTCCGGCGCGATTTTCAGCCGGCCGCCGATGTGGCCGTGGCGCAACAGGTCGCGCAGCCATTCCGTTCCCCCCGGCAGCAGCGCCAGATCGCAACGGATGCCGCTGGCGATGAAGGCATGCCGCACACCGGGCACCGCGCGCACATCGCGCAGCAGCGCCGTCAGCGCCCGGTGGTTGACCCGCAGGTTGCGGCAAACCCCGGGATGCACACAGGCGCCGGCCGGCCGCCGGCAATCAAAGTCGCGCGCGCATTCAGAGGCATACATGTTGGCCGATGGCCCGCCCAGATCGGTGATTGTGCCGTCAAATCCCGGCTGGCGGACCAGGCGGTGTGCTTCCGCGATGATGTTGGCGTGACTGCGTGAACTTATCCGCGCGCCCTGGTGCACGCGCAACGCGCAGAATCGGCAGGCGCCGTAACAGCCGCGATGCGTGGTCAGCGAGTGCTTGATCATGTCCCAGGCGGGGATGCGCCGGCCCGCGTAACGGGGGTGCGGCCGGCGGGTGAACGGCAGGTTGTACAGGGTGTCCAATTCTGCGCTGCTCAAAGGCGCTGCTGGTGGGAACAAAGCCATCTGCCGGTTGCCGCAGCGCTGTACCAGCGCCCGCGTGCCGTTGGGCGTCAGGTGGTAACGTTCAACCAGTTGCGCCATTTCCATGAACCGACGGAGGCCGGCCGGATGCGGATCGGCGATTTCCTCGTAGGCCGGCAAAGGTACCGCGTCGGGGAACTCCCGGCCGTCTTTAACCAGACTCGCGGTTCCCGGCAGGCCGCACCAGTCCCGGCCGTCGCGCAGGTATTGCAGGAATTCCGCCAGGGCGCGCTCGGCCATACCGTGGATCAGGATGTCGGCCTTGGCGTCGAACAGCAGCGAACGGCGCACCCGGTCGGTCCAGTAATCGTAATAAGGCAAGCGGCGCAACGAAGCTTCGATGCCGCCCAGTACCACCGGCACACCCTTGCAGGCCCGGCGGGCGCAGCCGGTATAGACAATCGAGGCGTTGCGCGGTCGCGCTCCGGCGCGGCCGCCGGCGGAGTAGGGGTCGTCCCGGCGCCTTTTGCGCATTACGGTCAGGCGCGCCAGTTCGCTGTCAACATTGCCCGCGGTAATCCCCCAGCAGAGGCGGGGCGGGCCCAGCGTCAGAAAGTCGGCGGGATTTTCGGGGTTGGGTTGGGCGAGCAGGCCGACACGATACCCGAGCTTTTCCAGCCAGCGTCCGATCAAGGCCACTCCGAAGGCGGGATGATCGACATAGGCATCACCGGTGATGAGGATCACATCGCATTCGGACCAGCCGCGTGCAACCATTTCCGCCCTCGTCATGGGCAGCGCGCCAACTCCGGGATTATCCGCCGCGGACCGCATGCCAAGCCTCCGTTCGACAGCCTCCGATTGTGCCGCCGGCCGGCTCCCGGCCGGCGCTGATCGCCGCCATGTGTTTCAGTGGATATTCAGCAGGCGCGCGGCATTACCGCCCAGAATCATGTCCTCCAGCTCCCGCGCCAGACCCAGCCGCCGCAATTGTCCTACCGCCTCCGTCTGGTCGGCCCAGGGTGAATCCGTGCCGAAAAGCAGATATTCCGCGGGATGCTCCATCAGCAAGGCGCGGGAAGTTGTGGCATCCATGAATTCAAGCGCAAAGGCCAGGTCCATCCAGATCGGACGTCCCAGCATGTGCCGGCGCATTTCCTCCCAATCGCACCAGGCGCCCAGGTGGGTGGCAACGAATTTCAATTTTGGCAACTGGTCCAATACGCGCATGATCCGCTTGGGTTCGGCCCGCCGGTCGCGCGGAAAGGCCTGGTCGAAGCCGGTGTGGCAAATCAACAGCAATCCGCAATCCTGTATGACTTCATACAGCGGCAGCATGCGTCCTTCATCCAAACGGAAATTCTGGTAATAGGGGTGCAGCTTGATGCCCGGCAACCCGGCCTCCGCCACCTGGCGAATATGGGCCAAAGCCTGGGGATCATCGGGATGCACGGAAGCCAGCGGTAAAATACGTTTGGAGCGGATTTGCTCCGACCAGCGCAGGATCGGCTCGAATTGTTCCGGGCGGGTGGCGATCGACAGGATCAGCGAGCAATCGATGCCGGCGTGATCCATGGAAGACAGCAATCCGGTCACGGTGCCGTCATGATAGGCCCGGGCATTGGCCGATTGTGAAAGCTTGGCTATGGCCCTGGGCGCCAGGGCATCGGCAAAGGCATGGGTGTGAAAGTCAATGATGCTCATCTTGTTTGTCTGAAACTCTTGCGATTTGAAATCCGTGATCAACATGGTCTTCATGAGATTCCTTTATTTTATCAAAAAAGAATAGTCACTTGAAACGGTCATGTCAAGCGGCATGTTTCTCTGGTAGAACGCTTTGAATCACGCTTTACGCATTAGCAACAATAGCGTACATTCATCTTGTGTGCCCTATTTTCATTAAAGCCTGCATGATCGCGGTGTACAGCTCTGTAGTCCAGTCGGGCAATGCCGGCCTTTGTGCCGGGAGTGCCTGTGTGCGGAAGTCAACGGGAGTCAGGATCACGGCGATGTTATCGATTCCGGTTTCCGCGGCCAGCACGAAGAGATCTTCGGCTGCCTCGTCCCCCATGGCGAGGCAGCCGATGGAACAGTCCTTGCCGTGAATCATGATGTCGCCACCCAAATCCTCGCGCCCGTCGAGTTTGCCCTTTTCCTGATCAAATGCATTCGGGTAGCTCACGCGCAGCGCCAGATGGTACATGCTGTTTGGGTTGAGGGATTCAATTCGATACAGTCCCTCGGGAATTTGCATATCTCCTTCCTGCAGCTTTGGACCGATGACTCCGCTCGCCCCGAGAATCGGGTAGGTCTTTAGCAGTTGCGGTGGGTCGCAGACCCACACCTCAAGCAGGTTGTCCAGCTTGATTCCGACGAGCGTAATCTTGTCGGGCGGGTATGCAATTCCGAGTCGGTCAAACTCGGACGCGAGTCTCGCCTGAACAGTTGGACCGAACTGCTCAACACGATCGGCAAGCGTCTTTTGTTTCATTGCGGTCAATCCAGAGCAAGTAGTTAACAATCATCTGTTTAGCGGATTGACCGCTGTTTGGC
>JAIVGW010000251.1 GCA_020201415.1 Lentisphaerota bacterium | reverse complement strand
ACATTGCCCAAGGACGACCGGAATCAGTCAATGCGCAGGGCATTGCGCGGACCGAAGAAATGTTCCTCTACTTCACAGATGCAGCGGTGAGTGCGCATGAGGCGGCCAAAGTTCTTCAGGGCTTGAACGACGAATCGATCCGTGCCGTGGCCGATCCAAAGTGGGTGACAGCCACAGGAGTGTTCGGGGACATTCATCCGAGCGATCCGGAGCGGTATCCTGACATAGAACGGCTCTACGAGTTGACCATGACTGCGCCGTCCCGCTGGGTGGAACGTCTTGGGTTCTATGGGATGTGGCTGCACGGTGACTATCCGGGTTGGAACATCAATCTGCCAGGACGCTGGGTTTCCCCTTATCGTACTTTAAGAAAGAACCACCATGCATTTCCTCTCCGCTGGCTGGCATATGCCCGCAGTGGGGATCCACGGTTCTTGAAGTTGGCCGAGAACGCGGCGCGTCAGATGGCTGACGCCAACTTCTGCCATTTCGCCACGGCGGAGGTGGACGAGTCGGTGGGACCGGACCATTTTCGACGTCAAGGTTGGTGGGACCGATCCCTGCTGCCTTGGATCGGGAGAAGCGGACCACATTTGCGCTCCTACACCGTCGATAGCGATTATCTCTGGGACACCTATTATCTCACCGGCTATGGCCGAACCCGGGATGTGGCTCTTCTTTTTGGTGAATTGACCCAGCATGACCATGGCAGCGCTACCCGCGGTCGCGGATCGCAGTCGATCATGAAAACCTATTTGGACATGTATCAGGCGACCTATGATCCCTGGTTTCTGAATGCGGCTTGGGAAGTTGCGGACATGCACATGCATCTTTACGGCAACCAGGAGGTGGATCCATTGATGACAGAGCATCCACGGGAAGTGACCGGATTTGATCACTGGCGGGCAGCGGATCAGGCCTTCTATGATTACACAGGTTGGGAGGACTACGCCCATGTCGCCCGTAACAGCGCCGTGTCTTATGCCAATCCGCTCATGATCGTCCACCGTGCTGGCGCGGACAACAGTGGCGGAGCCAATGGGATGCAGTCCGCCTACGCTTGGAAAAGGACCGGGGACCCCCTATACCTGGCCCGTTTGACCGCTGTGATTGATGACCTGCTTGTCAATGGTTACGAAGGCGAAGAAATGGATTACTTTCTCGGGGCTCCGCATGGCGGCTTTGCCGGTGGCCCCAACTACGTGGGCCGGGATATACCCATGGCCTTGGCAATTCTTTCCAATTTGGACGAATGGCCCGACCCGATCCACGACCCTTTCTCGCGAGCAACGTCACGGCTGGCGGAGGATGAGGTGAAAGGAGAGTTCGCCGTGGCCTTTCCGGAAGTGACCCTGCGCCACAAGGGAGAGAAACCATTGGTCTTTAATATCCAACTGAAGGGTTCAATAAAGGATCGCAGCGAGGCCGTTCGATATGAAGTCGAGGGGCCGGACGGATTCCAGGTTGCCGGAGAATCCCGGGCTCCGGATACCGTTGAGTTGGATGTGGAGGAGGGCGATTACCGGGTCCGGATCCTTGCCTCCGGCGATCCCGCTCGGATGCGCCTGTTTTATCCTCTATCCAATCTTGGCACTCCCGAGGTGTTCAAATTTGAATCGGTAGAATCGGGAACACATGTCGAGGCGGCCAACTATGGTTATTGGTTCCATGTGCCAGAGGGTGTTGAATCGTTTTGGATTGAGTTCACCTCAAATCCCCCTCCTCGTATGCCGATCAATCGGGTGTCGGTATGGGATCCTGACGGCAACCGGGTTTGGGACCAGTCCTACACCGGTGATCCTCCTGAACGGGTTGAAATTGCCGTGAGCCCGGAGCAATCCGGAAAATTATGGAGAGCAACGGGAGGAAATTTCATCATCGATCCCCGTATTCCTCCCTGTTTTTCGGTATCTCGCGGACGTTGGTTCAATCCGGCGGAGTGAGTCCGGTCTTCTCCGCTTTTTGGAGGGAATCAACGGAATGTCCGAGAGTTTACTGATTCTTTGGCCAGGGCCGGTCACGGCAAGACTACAGGTTCATCTTGGGGGCGGGCCACCGAAAATTTCCGCATGGGTCCATGTTAATCATAATAAGTCATGGCTGTTGACATTATTTTCCCCTTGTAACATACTTTTTGCCATGAACAAGCTGTTTTTCTTTCAGGGAACGGCCCTGCTGGCCGGCAAATTGGTTTTAATTAGTCTTTTATCTGCCGCCGTCGGCCCCGGCGATGCCACCGGGGTCACCCCCGGCATTATCGGCTGGGCTTGCGGCGGTCTGGACTCCGAGGGCGGGGTACTGTTATGTACCACCAACGGCACGGACTGGTTCCGCCAGGGCGCTGGTCAACTCGGCGCCAACGCACTGGGTGGCGCGGCGGCCATCGGACGGCGGGTGTGGGTCGTGGGCGAGCCGGCTGATGGTTATGCCTCGATTTTCCATTCCGCCGACGCGGGCGTAACCTGGGAACGGCAGGGCGACACCGTGACGCTGCCGGATGCCGTCCTGCAAAAAATCTGGGCCGTAGACCGCGGTGTCCTCTGGGCCGTTGGCCCCGGCGGAACGGTCGTGACCACGGCGGACGGCGGCTGTCACTGGCGCGATGTCTCCGTGCCGGGCTTTACCAATATGCTGCAGGGTGTGACGGCGGCGGACGCGCTTACCGCGTGGGTCAGCGGCGAATCGGATCCGGCTACCGGTTTCGCGGGACTTTTCCACACCACGGACGGCGGCGTAAGCTGGACTCGGCAGACAGACGGCGCCGTCACGAATGTGGACCACCTGCTGGGCCTGGCCGCGCTCGATAAGCAACGCGCCTGGGCCATCGGCGCCTGTGAAACCGTTCTGGCCACCACCAATGCCGGCGCGACCTGGACACTGGTGTTGCAAGGTCCCATGAAAGACGGTAATGAAATCTGCGTGCTGGACGACCAACGCATCTGGACGGCCAACGACGCGCACTTAGCCTGGACCACCAACGGCGGCGCTGTGTGGGGTTCGCATAACACGGCGGAATACACCATGGATGTCGCGACCCCGGACGGCACCAGTATCTGGGCCGTAGCCAGCGGCTATTGGGGCGGCAGCATCTATCATTCACCCGACGGCGGCGCCTCGTGGTTCCAGCAGGCCGAGTCCAATACCTGGCATGGATTGTTGACCATCGAAGTCACATCACTGGCGGACCCCGCCGACGACTGCTATACCCTGGTATGTGCGGACTTCGACGGCGACGGCAAAGCCGACCCGGCCATTTGCCGTCCCAGGGATGGCGACTGGCGCATCCGGCTGTCAACCGACGGTTACGCATGGACACGCCTGCCCGATGTGTTCGGCGGACCGGATTACGAGCCGTTAGCGGCGGATTTCGATGGCGATGGGAAAGCCGATCCGGCGCTGTACCATGCAGTGAGCGGCAATTGGCGCATCCGGTTTTCCGCCAACGGTTACATCGAACATGCTTATCCTGACTTATTTGTCAGTCCAGGCAACACGGCCCTGGCAGCGGATTTCGACGGCGACGGCCAAGCCGATCCCGCCGTCTGCTGTCCGGCAACCGGCGACTGGCATGTACGACGGTCCGCGCAGGGATACGAATTATTCACTGCCGCGGGGTTGCTTGGCGGCATCGGGATCACGGCGGCGGCCGACGATCTGGACGGCGACGGCCAAGCCGACCCGTTCACCTACAACCGGCAAACGGGCGCCTGCTCGGCTTTGCTGTCCGGCCACGGGTATGCAAGACGAGAGACAGCGCCCGGCTTCCTCAACGCGCCCGGATGGCAGGCGGGCTTGGCGGACTTCGATGGCGACGGCCGGGGCGATCCGGCCGCCCATGACCCGCGCACCGGCACCCTGGCCATCAGGCTTTCGGGCAGCCAGTACGAATGGTTGACACTGCCGGGCTTCCTCACTCCATGAACCGCCGTCAGCGACGCCGTCAGCCGGGACCGATATCGGCGCCATTTTTACCGGCGCCGCGGTAGGGGTACTGTCCGGCGTCAACGCCAGATCCTCGACCTGAAGTGGCTTGACGCCGCCGACTTTCACCGCCGTGTCACGGCCTCGTCCTCAACCCCGGACATCAATGAAACGGCAGAGGAGCGGCGATCAACCTGCTCAAAAAAGTCACGCAGCTAAAGGCTGGCATCAAGCGAAATGATCGAGTTGGGGTCACGCGCCAATGACGCCCTTGAGGACCTTCATCTGGGCCGCGGCTCGTTGCTCGACGTAGCCCATGGCTTTTTTGACCTGCGCTTCGGCGGCGGGGTAGTCCTTGTGGATGCCCATCAGGATCTCGAACATTTTTTCGGCCGGAGTGCTGTCGAATTCAGGCGCCCATTTTTCGAGGCCGATATCCTTGAACATCCAGCATTTCGGTGAATGGAACTCGGAGAACGTGTGCATCATCGGTGTGCCGGCGGCGAGCGCGATGATGGGCGAGTGCGGCTCGTGGCAGATAACGGTGTGGGCCCGGGCGTAGAATGAGCAGGCTTCGTCCACGTTCCAAAATTCTTCGAAGTTGACCACGTGCTGCTTGAGTGCGTCAGGCAGCGGATCGTAAACAAACTTTTTGTTGTAGATCATCTCCTTTTGGACCTCGGGAGCGATCAAGACCTTCCAGCCGGTTTCCTTCACCCACATCGCGATGAGGTCCTGATAGACCTGCGCCCGGCGGGTATCAGCGGCGATGTTCTCCGGAGTCGGGTTGAGCGGATTGAGTTTCCGCGGCCCCTTGTCATCAAGGCCGGGGCTTTTGGGCGAGTGGGTGCGCAGCTGGAGGGTAATGAATTTCTTGTCCTCCAGGCCGTGCTTTTTCATCCGCGCGAGCGCCTTCCGCTCATCGCGGACATCGATACCGAAGCAGCCATCAGGCGAAAATTCTAGCACGGGTGGTTTGACCCCGTAATCCTGGAGGAGCTTGAGTGTCTTGGAGTCGCGGCAATAGATGAAAGCAGCGCTATTAAGGATGGCAATGCGCTCCTCCGCGTGAGGGCCGGTGACCATGTCGGGAAAATACGACTGCCCCTGAAGTCCCCAGGGTTTGCCGATCTTGCGGCAGTAGGCCATGGAATCGGTGCCCTGGCCCATGCTGGGGCCTTGGAGGAAGAAGTCGGAGCGATTGACCGCCTGCTGGATGGGCCCGTCCTTTTCGGCGAGCGACCCCTTGACCATCTCCAGTTTCGGGAATCGCCGCATCAGCATCGCGTCCACGTTTTCGTTGGTAGATTCGGCCCAGAGAATGACTTTTGCCTCCGGAAGATATTGATCGAGGAACCGCAGCGTACCGGGTGTATGGCCGATATCGCCAATGTTATTGGTTGCCCAAGCGCAATGCAGCAGGACGGTTTTCCGGGGCTTGGCGTTCTGTGTGACGGCGGGTAAGCTGGTCGCATTGATTGTATTGTTCATATTTTAATTTGTGTAGTCTTTATGATTGGGCAGGAAATTTAATGTTGGTGAATGCGTAAAAAACTGTCACAACTGCAAGAATCAAAGAGCATATAAACCATCGAGTCCGCGTTTTCTTCATCGTTAAACCTGCGACAGAACAGATGGCAGCAATAAAACCGAGAATAGCGATGATTACGTTTACATACCAATATGATACGTGGCTCATAATGGCGGCAAACGGAATCATCATCCAGCCGATAACGATAAAAAAGAAGGTCGCGTTTAGCAATCTGCTTTGTAGCTTCTTATGTATGCTCTGCATGGTGTGAACTGTGTCAATAGCCGGATTTCGATTGCGGCACAACTCGTTTCCGTGCTGTAAAAGATATTGGTTGGGAGGGAATGTGTCAAGGAGTTCAGTATTGTTTTGCAGTGATCATGTCAAACTTGGCATACACGAGATCAAAATTCCATTTATTTTTGGATCACCCTCAACAAGCCGGAGGGGCGTAAGACAAATATTTTGATATGATGAAGGCTCTTGCAAAACCCCACGGGCGCGTTCATATTCGGCTCACCGAGACGGTTCGCCCTACCCGTTGCGGCAGCAATCCGGGAAGGTAGGTTCATATTCGGCTCACCGAGACGGTTTGCCCTACCCGTTGCGGCAGCAATCCGGGAAGGTAGGGCGAGGCGTCTCGCCGAGCCGCTGGGGTTTTGCAAGAACCACATATACCTGTCAAA
>JAIVGW010000250.1 GCA_020201415.1 Lentisphaerota bacterium | reverse complement strand
CTGGAGTACGGTCTATTGCTATCAATGGGACTACAAGGAGGCGGTCACGGTGCCGGCGTTCAGCCCGGCCGAGGCGCTGCGCCTGGGCGCGGATGTGGCTCTGATTTCACTTACCTTGGAAACCGGCAGCGAGGCCAACGATGCGCGCAATGTCGAAGTCTTCCGCAAACTGTGCGCCGAGGCCAAGCAACTCGGGATGCCGGTGATCGGCGAATATTACCCTGCTGATCCGGACAATTTGAGCGCGGACGAGCTGCACGAGAAGGTGTATGCCTGTGCCCGCATCATTGCCGAGTTGGGCGCCGACCTGATCAAGACCTTTTACACCAACAATTTCAAGGCGGTCACGCGCAGTTGTCCGGTGCCGGTGCTGGGGTTGGGCGCTGCACGCTGTCCCACGCAAATTGAGGCCCTGCAACTGGCGGCGGACGAGGTGGCCGATGGCGCCGGCGGCGTGGTGTTCGGGCGTAATGCCGTCCAGGTGCGCGATCCGGCCGCTTTCCAGCGGGCGCTGTGCGATGTTGTCAAACGCAACGTCAAGCCCGCCGCGGCGGCGCGGAAGTATAAATTAAAGGATTGAACTGACGTTTGGAAGGAATTGCTTGGATATGTGTGCACTGAAACTTAAACCGCATCGTGGCAAGGAAATCAAACTGGGTGTAATGGGCAGTCGCCGCGGTCGAACGTTTATGAAAAACGCCGCCCCGGCAGGTCTGAAGCTGGTTGCAATTTGCGATAACAACAGTACGCGTCTGGACAGCATGCGCCGGGAATACCCGGGCGTAAAGGCATACGATGATTATGAACGGATGCTGAAAAGCGGGATTGATGCCGTGGTTCTGGCGAATTTCGCCCATGAGCATGCGCCTTTTGCCATCATGGCCCTGCAGCATGGTGTGCATGTCATGAGCGAGTCGGTGGCCTGCCGGACACTGGCCCAGGGGGTGGAACTGGCCCGCACCGTGGAAAACAGCGGCCGGATTTACATGTATGCGGAAAATTACTGCTATATCCCCGTGATCCAGGAAATGCGCCGGCGCTACCGCCAAGGCGCAATCGGTACCGCGCTTTTCTGCCAGGGTGAATATATCCACCCCATGAGTACGGCGCAAACCCTGGCCCTCACGCCGGGACATGATCACTGGCGCAACTGGCGCGCTTCGACGTTTTACAGCACGCATGCCATGGGACCGATAATGTACATCACCGGCGAACGGCCGGTGGCCGTCAATGCGCGCAGCGTGCCCTTTCCCAGCCAGGATGATTGCGGGCAAGGGTTGCGCCGGGGTGATATTTTTGCCGCCTTGATGTGCATGATGAGTAACCAGTCCACCTGTATTACAACCGGTTGGAGTGGTTTGCCGGGGCATGGCAACTGGTACCGGGTGCATGGCAGCCGCGGCTTGATGGAAAATATCCGCGAACGGGGCATGGGGCAATACCTGCGCATGGTGCATGAGCCCTGGCAGATGCGGGCCGATGAGCAGCATGAGGTAGTTTATGATCCACCCCCTCCCATCCAGAATGCCGCCATCCAATACAGCGGACACGGCGGCAGCGACTTTTTCACCAGTTATTATTTTGCCGAGGCTATTCGCAAGGGCCGGCAGCCGTTCCTGAATGTGTACCGCGGTTTGGATATGACCATTATCGGTATCCAGGGATGGAAAAGCTGTCTGGACAACGGGAACGGTTACGAGATTCCGGATTTCCGTAAGGAGTCCGTCCGGAAGCAACACGAAAATGATCACTTTTCGGTGTTTCCCCAGGACCGGTGCTTGGCGCCCAATCAGCCGCCACCATCCGTCAATGGTTTCAATGAGCCTTCCGCGGCTATGAAAAAATCGGCCGAAAAAACCTGGAAGCAAATGGGTTTCAAGTTGAATGAGTTGAAATGAAAGGCATCCATCGTGAAGCGTTCGCGTAAAATCAAGGTGGGTGTGTTTGGGGCGGGCCGGGGCATCACGATGGCGCGGGTGATGGCGCAGCATCCCGATGCCGAGCTGGCGGCTGTTTGTGACTATTCCAAAACCGGGACGGCCAAATGCAAGCGCGCGGTGCAGGAGGTCGGCGGCAAGGCGGTGTTCTACAGCAATTATGAAAAATTCATGCAGCATGACATGGACGCCGTGGTACTGGCCAATTTCGCCACGGAACATGCCCCCTGCGCCGTGCAGGCTTTGAATTCAGGACGGCATGTGGTCAGCGAAGTGGTGGCCTGTCAGACCATGGCCGAGGCTGTGCAACTGGTGGAAGCCGTCGAAAAAAGCAAGAAGGTTTATACCTTCGCGGAAAATTACTGCTATTTTCGCGGCACACTGGAAATGCGCAAGCTTTATCGCCGGGGCGATATCGGTGAATGCCTGCACGCCGAAGGCGAGTACGTGCATGATTGCGAGAGCATCTGGCCCCGGATCACCGGCGGGATGCCCAACCACTGGCGTAACTGGGTACCGGCGACCTTCTACTGCACCCACGCGGTCGGTCCGGTGCTTACCATCACCGGCCTGCGTCCGACGCGGGTTACGGCCTATGAATCGCTGAACATCAACAAGCGCCGGTGCGGTGGGCGCAGCGCGGACGGCTCGGTCATCCTGTGCCAGATGAGCAATGGCGCGACCATGAAAGTACTGCCGTGGTGCAATTACAAGCGCCATCCGGAGGCGATTTGGTATGCCGTGTACGGCTCCAACGGCATGATGGAAACCGATCGTTGGAACGAACTGACCAACCGCGTGCACATATTCCGCGAAAACAACGGCAAGTGGGAGCGTAACATGTCCTATATGCCGACCTTTCCCATGGTGACCGATCTGTCGCGCAAAATCGGCGGTCATGGCGGGTCGGATTTCTATACCATGCATGTCTTTCTGCAAAAGATCCTGGGTCGGGCCGATAAGCTCTTCGCGATTGATGTTTACCAGGCGCTGGATATGACGCTGCCGGGCCTGCTGGGATTCCGCTCCATCATGAGCGGCAACCAGGCCGTTGACATTCCGAACCTGCGAAACAAGAAAGTGCGCGACGCCTACCGCGATGATCATTGGTGTTGTGACCCGAAGCTGGTCGGACCGGGGCAGCCGCGGGCCAGCATGGCCGCCGGTCCGGTGAAGATTCCGGCGGATATCTATAAAAAACAGCGGAAACTGAGTCCGCGGTAACGCTGGGATGGTAAACAATGTATGATTTGAAAATAGTTAATGCCCAGCTGGTGAGCGGAGACGGTACTGCCGGGACTCCCGGCGAAATCGGAGTCCGCCAAGGGCGGATTGCGGCCTTGGATCGCACGGTGCCTGGCAATGCGCAGCGGACGATTGATGCCGGCGGTCACGTGCTTTGCCCCGGCTTTATCGATTTGCATACACATTGTCTGCCGGCGGTTAACGAGAACTACCTGCAGACCGGGGTTACCCTGGTAGTAGGCGGCAACTGCGGGTTTTCACCTGAAGATATTCAAGCCACGGCCGCGGCATGCGCTGGTGGCTGCGGCCCTAATATTGCAATGTTGATCGGGCATAACACTGTCCGTGTCGCGGTCATGGGTAATGTGAACCGCAAGCCGACTGCTGCGGAACTGGAACGGATGTCGGAGTTGGTCCGCCAGGCCCTTTCCGCCGGTGCCGTTGGCTTGTCCACCGGTTTGACCTATGTGCCGGGCAATTACACCGAGACGGCTGAGGTGGTGGCTTTGGCCCGGTCCGCGGCGGAGTTTGGCGGTTATTATGCCAGTCATATGCGGGACGAAGGCGATGGCCTGATGAATTCCGTGCGGGAGACGGCTGAAATTGGCCGTGCCGCCGGTCTGCCGGCGCATGTCTCGCATCTCAAGGTGCGCGGCCGCAAGAACTGGGGGCGCAGCCGTGAGTTACTGCAGTTGATGGATGAATTTGCCGCTGGCGGACTGGATGTTACGCATGATCAGTATCCCTACACGGCTTCCTGCGGCCGGATTCTATTGCTTTTTCCCGCCTGGGGCCAGGAGGGCGGGCCGGATGACATGCGCGCGCGCCTGGCGGATAGTGCGCAACGGGCCCGTTTAAAAAATGATCTGGTGGAACATATCGCGGATGTTTACGACAGCGATGGCGAGCGGGTGGTGATTACCGGGGCGCCGGACGCATCCCTGAATGGCAAGTCATTGGCGGACCTGGCCCGGGCTGCCGGACGGCGTAATGTGCCGGCGGATTTGGCGGAGACGGTGCTGGAGATCGTGGCGCGGTTTCCGGGGCAGACGGATGTCTATTGCGTGCTGCACGGTATGTGCGAGGAAGATGTTAAAATTATTATGCGGCACCCGCGGACAGCCATCGGGTCCGATGCCTGGGCGCCCAGCGCGCATGAAACCCGGCCGCATCCGCGCATGTTCGGCACATTTTCGCGGGTGCTGGGTCATTATGCCCGTGACTTGAACCTGTTTCCGGTAGAGGAGGCGGTGCGCCGCATGACCGGGCTGCCGGCCCGGCGGCTGGGACTGACTGACCGCGGAGTGTTGCGTGAGGGCGCCTGGGCGGATTTGGCCGTGTTTGATCCGGCCACGGTGTTGGACCGGGCCACATTTGATGATCCCATGCATTATCCCGTGGGATTTGATTATGTGCTCGTAAACGGGGTGTTGACGATCGAGCGCGGGCAGCCTACGGGTTCCTTGCCGGGTGTATTTGTGGGGCGGACGGGGAATTGATCGTATCGCGTTTCATTATATTGAGAAACAATAATATGTCCACCAAACCCCTTCCCAAAAGCTCCTGCCCGGACACTTTAGGCGCGTCCGCGCGCCTGGCCTGGGCCACCATCATGGGCGAGCCGTCCGACGGGATTCCATCGGGACCGCTCGTGCATGTCATGGAGCACCGCATGATTGACCGCCTGGCCGGGGTGCCTCCGCAGGCCTATGCGGCCAACCCGGATCAAGTCTACATGGAAATGGAACGCCGGATCGGTGTCTGCATGATTGACCAGTACCTGGCGCTCAATCCCCTGACCATGGGCGCCTCGGGCTATGGCGACGACAAGCCGCGCGGCGCCACCACCGGCCTGGAGCGCATTGAAGCCGACGGTATGTTGATTGATTCTCCGGAGGCGGTCGTCGCCCATCTGGAACATATTGTGCTTCCGGCCTTGCAGACCCGGCTGCGGGACATCGAATCCGATCCGGAAACCTATATCTGCCATCGCGTCAGGGAACTGGCGGGCAAGGAGCGCGCCCGTCAGGATGAGTTCGGACCGGATATCTTGAAGGTGCCGTTTGCCTGCGCGAAATTCCCCACCCTGAAATACGGGCGCTACGGCTATGAAAATTATTTCATGGCCTATGCCCTGTATCCGGAAGTCATGGAAAAGGAATTTTCACTGGAGGGGGATCTGGCGGTCTGGAATAATCGGGCCGTGGTCCGCGCCTGCGCGGAGCACAACCTGCCGCCGCTGATCCGGCTCGATCATGACATGGCCGATTCGCGCGGGACGCTGGTGGATATCAAGTCGTTGGACAAGCTATGGTTTCCAAATTTTACGCGTGCCATTGCGCCCCTGGTGGACAGCCCGGTTAAATTGATCTGGCACTGCGACGGCAACCTGATGCAGATGGTGCCGCGCCTGCTGGAGGCGGGCCTGGACGGGTTCCAGGGATTTCAGTACGAGGATGGCATGGACTATGAACGCATCTGCAAAATGCAAACCCGTGACGGTCGCTCTTTGCTGATCCAGGCCGGTGTCTCCGTTACACGCACTCTGCCGCTCGGCACACCGGATGATGTGCGGAAGGAGCTGCGGTGGCTGGTTGAGAATGGCCCGGAAACCGGGCTGTTTCTGGGCGCCAGCAGTTCGATCGCGCCCGGCGTACCTTGGGAAAATTTGCAGGCGTTTGTGGAGGGATTACAGTATTATCGACAACATGGGCGGTGAGGGATAAAATGACGAGAATAGGCTTGTAGACCGGTCTTTCCGTGGTGCGGGCAGCTTTAGCAAGCCGAAGGCATGGCCGGCGCCAGTGGCTTTACCAAGCCGAAGGCATGGCCGGCTCCAAGGAGGACGGAAACGCAGACGCAACAGAGAGCATTTCCCGGTTGGGCAAGGAGTCGCATATGGCAAAAAAACCTTTATTTGAAGTCAAGGATGTGGATCGTCGCTTTTACGAGAAATATATCGCCGGCTGGCTTCCGGATCGGCTCGTGGATATCCATACGCATGTCTGGCTGAAGCGCTTCAAGGATCGTCCCGTCGCGGGTAAGTCGCGCACGGTGGCCTGGCCCGCCATGGTGGCGGCGGAAAATCCGGCGGAACACCTGCTTGAAACCTATCGCTTGATGTTTCCCGGCAAATGCGTGACGCCGTTGATTTTTGCCTCGCTGACACCGGATCATTTCAATGCAGCCAACAGTTACATCGCACAGTCCTCCCGCAGGCACAATTTGCCCGCCTTGCTTTTTTCCGATCCGCGCTGGTCCGCCGCCGAACTGGAACGCCGCCTCAAGTCCGGCGGGTTTCTGGGGATCAAGAGTTACCTGACCATGGCGCCGGCCTATCTGCCGACCAATGAAATCAGAGTGTTTGATTTCTTCCCGCCGCACCATCTGGAAGTGCTGAACCGGCGACGCGGCATTGTTATGCTGCACGTGCCGCGTAATGACCGGTTACGCGATCCGGTCAATCTGGGCCAGATGCTGGAAATTGAAGAGCGTTACCCTCAATTGCAATTGATCGTGGCGCATGTGGGGCGCGCCTATTGTCCGGAGGACATCGGCGATGCCTTTAAAGTCCTTGCCAAGACGCGGCGCATGTGTTTTGACATCTCGGCCAATACCAATGCCCTGGCTTTTCAGCGTTTGCTGGAAACGGTGGGCCCGCGCCGGGTGCTGTTTGGCAGCGATCTGCCGATCCTGCGCATGCGCACGCGCCGTATCTGTGAAAAAGGGTTTTACATCAACCTGGTGCCCCGGGGGCTGTACGGCGACGTCAAGGCCGACGCGCACCTGCGGGAGGTGCAGGGTGCGGAAGCTGATAAACTAACTTTTTTCATGTATGAGGAACTGGCGGCCTTCGGCCGCGCCGCGCGGGCGGTGAGGCTCAACGCATCCGACATCAAAAATGTGTTTTATAACAACGCCCGGCGCATGCTGCGTCGCGCCGGATTTGATATGTTAAACACTTGATAAGGTTGATGTAATCGCAACGTTTGCTCACCAACCAGGGAGATGGTCCATGGAACTGATGTTTGAGGCCCGCACTAATTTGCGGGGATTTGATGGAAAACTTCGTTTCATCCAGTGTCGGCCGCAGGTCCATCCCGAGCCGCTGCTTGGTCCTGACGGTGAAGGGGACGGCAAGGGCGTTTCACTTTACGGCAGCGTCCTGCCTGATGGCGGTAAACTGCGGATGTGGTATTATGCCGTGCCCCGCTCCGTGGAAGGCGTGCAGGATGGCGATACCGTGGCTTACGCGGAATCGGATAACGGCATCGACTGGCATAAGCCGGATTTACGGGTTCCGGGCCATGTTGCCAATCTGACCAATCTGGGCATGCATAGCGCCACGGTCTTTATTGATCCGGACAGTCCGGCCAGCCACCGTTATCGCGCCACCGGCCGCACCAAGCGCAAGGGACATGGCATGTGTCACCATGTCAAACAGGATGGCTATTTCACCGCGCATTCGGCTGATGGCTGGAATTGGGAGCTGGACAGCGATGAGCCGCGCTGGAAAGCCGGTGATGTGATCACCAGTATTTATCATCCGGGCCGCCGGTCGGGGCTGGTGGCCATGAAATACGGTCCGCGCTGGATGCGCATGAAGCGCCGCTGCATTCACACCGCTGTGTTTCAAAACGGTGCCTATAGCGATGATGTCAGCGCGCTTTATCCTGATGAGTTTGACGATCAATGCGCGGCGATGCGCGGGTTTCACAGTTGCGATTATTATGGCATGGGTATGCTGCCGGCGGGTCGTGCAACGGTCGGTTTCGTCTGGAAATTCTGGCATGAATTGCCTTACACCAATTCCGAGGGCAGCAGCGGCCGCGGGCTTTACGGTACATCGGATGTCGGGCTGGTCTATCAGTCTGATCCGGGTGGACGCTGGATGCACCTGCCGGGCCGCCCGGTTTTCATCGACCGCGAAAGCCTGCCGTGGACGCGCGGGTGGATCAATACCGCTGCGAATGTAGTGGAGGTTGGCGATGATCACCGGCTGTATTTTTCAGGCCGCGTCAACCCGCACGGGCACGGATTGGATGAACGCTGGATGCCAAAAGCCGATGCGGATACCACCTTCAAG
>JAIVGW010000022.1 GCA_020201415.1 Lentisphaerota bacterium | reverse complement strand
CGCGATAGGCTTGCAGGCTTTCATCGCGGCAGGCGTCCGGCACGTTCTCAGGCAGTTCCAGACGGGATGGCAACCGGCGATAATATTCTTCCGGCGCGAAAGCACCCACACAAGTCTTGTGCGGCTGATGCGGCGAGACAAACAGACAGAAAGGCCGGTCGTCGGCCTGATCCATGAATTCCATGGCATACCGGTTCAACGCCTGCGTCTCATATCCGTCCCAGATTTCATTGCGCCAGTCGTCCTTATCCACCCAGCCATTGAAATATGTTTCGTGGAAGTTGTACCCGCGCCAGAATTCGAACCCCAGGCGCGGCCGTCCGGCGGGGATGTACCCCGCGCCTTCGGCGCCTTCCCGCATGCCCGCCCCGGGCCAGGCGCCAACCTGCAGATGCCACTTGCCGACCCAGCCGGTACGATAGCCCGCGGCCTTAAAGGCGTCCGCCACGCTGATCTCGTCATGCCGCATGCCGATGAAGTTTCCGACGAACCCGGTGGACTGCGGGTGCCTTCCGGTCAGCAGCATGGCGCGATAGGGTGTGCAAATCGGGGCCGTTGAAAGCGCCTGGTCGCAGACCACCCCGGCGCCAGCCAGACGATCGATATTGGGGGTCGCAATCTGCGCTTCCCCATGCAACGGCAACGAGCATGCCCGCAACTGGTCCGCAAGCAGAAACACCACATTAGGCTGTCCAGCATCTTTCAAGACTTTTCCTCCTGAATCATCACTTCATTGTTTAAGGTTTTATGTGTTAAAGTTTTAAGGTCGAATTCGGCCAGGACCCTAACACATAACACCCTAAAACATAAAAATCTCATACCTGCCGGCCCGTCAGTTCACTCCGCGCCTTCATTGGCGATCAGGCGCGCAAACTTTAACGGCACATGATAACCGCCGCCCGTCGGCGAAAAGGCGTAGGCGGTTTTGGCAAAATCACGCACTCTGACCCGGCCCACGTTGAAAAACCAGGGCGCATCAGCCGTAGGCTTGTTGCCCACGACAAAATTCATCGGATCGCCCTCACCTGCCGCTTCATCGGCCACCGGCAAGCGCACCTTGACCCGCCAGAAATCAGGGCCGCGTTCGGTTTCCACCACCGCCTGCGCCGTCCAAGTTTGGTTCATCCGTCCGTACTCGCGATCGGCATCGAAGACATCGCCATCGGGATTTATCTCGATCTGGTAATAGGCATGGAACGGCGATTCCAGCAGGATCGCCACGCTGTCGCCGCCCCAAACGTCCTTGCTGACACATAAATTTTCCATGTCCGGATCGTAACAAACGAAATCGAAGATCACCCCGTCCGCATCCCAGGCCACGGTGAATGTGGTCCGCATGTCGGGCTCTTCGCCGGTGTGCAGATTGCGCATTTCGTAAACCTGCGCCTCCTGGCCCTGGGCCAGATCGGCTGCCACGGCTACCGGTCCTGTCAAGCGCGCAGCCGCGGCCGCCTGCTCTTCCTGCTGCATGCGCTGGAACTCCTCCAGCGAGGCCAGTTCGTTCAGCATGCGATCCACCCGCTGACCGTAAACCGATTCGCCGGCCACTGCGCGAGCTGCCTGGACCATCTGGACATACCGGACACGGGCTTCAATACTGGTGCTACGCGCCCCGGGTTGACTTAACTCAGACTCCAGAAAATCATTGGCCTGCCGCATCGCCTCGCCCGCGGGACCGAAGAATAACCGGTAATATTCATCCAGCAGGACTTCAATATCCTGGTCCGCATCCCACAGATAGCGGGCGTTGACATAGTAATTCAAATGATCGACAGCCGGGCTCCGGAAACTGCGTCCGCCGCCGCGGCTGACTTCATTGCGTTCGCCCATGGAAATCCCCTGCATGGCCTTCAGATCACGAGCGAAGGCACGGGGCGCAATCACGGGATTGCGCACCGGCTGACCCCGTGCTTTACCGCCACTGCCGCTGTAAATATGGTTTTCCACCCGCAAAATCCGGCCCGGAGCGAGCTTTTCACGCCATCCCTGCACGGACTCCCAATATTTCTGCCAGTATTCCTCATGCCCGAAACGCGGCCGGCCCCTGTTATTCAATGACATCGCCACGTTGGGCGAGAACTTTTCGACGTTGGAAGGCGGCTGCTGGTAACTGCTGTAGGCGGCGCCCAGGATGATCCGGTCCGGATGGGTCTTGTAAACCTCGCGCGCCACGCGGTCAAAAAACCCGAAGACATAATCGGAGGTGGAGGCATACTGCAGGCACTGCTCACACTGGCACTGGCGAATGCCGTCCTGGGGCGACAACTGGATGCAGGGAGATCCGAAGATGTCATAGACCGCGCGCACATAGTTCACGGCTTCCTGGAGCAATCCATCCGAGGAAAAGCAGGCATGGCCCGTGCCGCGCGTTACGTTATCGCGCTGGCCGCCATAGAGCGCGTAATATTCCGGATGCGCCTCTTGCATGGCGGCGCTATGGTGTACCGCGGCCATGCCATGCGTCAACCCGCCTACGCCCAATGTTTCATGATAGGCATTCATACCTATCCGGCGTTCCCAGATCATGTCGTCCCAGGGGGCGGTGCCGGTGCCCAGCCAAAGGCGGACCCGGTAGTCCGGATGGACCGTCTTGGCCCCGGCCGGCATGGGCACATCGGTCATCTCCGGCACCACCTCGCCCAGGTCGCCGGGCATGTACCAGCGCACCCCCAGGTCATACAGAAATCCGTAAACCGCATTCAAAGAGCCGCCCTCATCCTGCTGCCAGAATCCCGTATCTTTGTCATACGCGCGATAAAGTCCCACAATCGGATTGCGCCAGGTCGCCCCGGTTAATTCCTCCCATTCACGTTGCGCGCGTTCCGTATCACTGCGATCATGGGCATAGGGTTCCGGCGGCACGAAGTCGGCGTCCTGGCCCAGCAAAACCAAATAGTCCGGGCCGGGCACTATACGATAAGCGCCATACTTAAGATCGTCGTCCGCCAAACCCAGCTTTTCGGTGCCGGCGCTTTTACCAACATAAATTTTTAAAGGATAATCCGAGCCAGGCGTCGTCACAATCGGCAATTCGGCGCCACTGATTTTAGCCATATATGCCTGCAACTCCCTGGCCGCCAGGTCCACCATGCGCGGCGGGTTTTCAGCAATAACGATTTGGGCACGAGGCTGGCCTTGCTGAACCAGCAAAGCCTCATCGGCCCGCACCACCCCACCGACGAGTTGCGTTAACACCGCCAACATACCACACAACATAATGCTGCGCTGCATATCATCCTCCTTTGCCACCCGGAAAATGCCCGGGATTAATTATACCAGTAAAATTGACTTCCAGAAACATCGCCGCGTATCAGCGCACCAACCGCCCGAAATTGACACGATCGTGAAAATCACCATTGGTTAAAGGCGCAAATACAGACAGTTCCACCTCCCCATCGCGCACCCGCACCCGGCTCAGGTTGAAATGCCAGGGCCAGAGTTGGGAGGGAATGCGCCGGTAAAGCACGAAATGGTTGGGATCGCCCGCGCCTTCATCTTCCGGCACTAATGGAATATGCATTTCCACCGTCCAGTGATCATCGCCGATGGCCACGGCCACCTCGGTATTGGAAGTCCAGACCGCGCCCACTCCATCCTCCGACATGTCCATATCCCATACGGCGCCGGCAGGATTGACCACGATCCGGTAAAAGGCATGGGCATCCGTTTCCAGCAACAGTTCCACATGATCGCCCTCGATGATCCGTGGATCGTTGTTTTCAGTGGTGGAAACATTAAGCGGCTGCCCGGAACTCTCGCGGCAAACTATGCCGACACACAAGAAACCGCGCCCCGGCAACAGGCTGATACTTGTGGCATGTTTGAGTTTACCGACGCCATCGGGCATCTGCAACTTGCCACGCTGCCGCCAGAAGCCTTCTTCCAGTCGGCCATCCACAACGGCCTCTTTCCATGCGGCATCCCACTTGCCGTTGTCCAGGTTCCAGCAACTGTACTGGAGCGCATCCGCGCGCTTTGAATTGACTTCTTGCATGTCGCGCAACTTGTCCAGGTCATCCAGTTCGTCAATGACACATTGTATGCGCTGCGCGTGCATCCCGTCACCCGCCTGATCCCGCGCCGCATGCAATAATTCCAGAAATCTGATGCGTTCCGGTAGTTCCATTTGCGCCCGCCCTTCCCGGGTATACCCGGCTTCGGCAAACTCAAAAGCCGTGCGCATGGCCTCAGCGGCCGGACCGTAAAACAGATCATAGTATTCGGCCAGTAAGGCATCCAGGTCCTGACCGGCATCCCATAAGTAGGCGGCATTGACATACAGATTCAGATGATTAAGCCCCGGACTCCCCCAGG
This sequence comes from Lentisphaerota bacterium, assembly GCA_020201415.1. GTDB lineage: Bacteria > Verrucomicrobiota > Kiritimatiellia > JAAZAB01 > JAAZAB01 > JAIVGW01. Next base: position 2,792 of record JAIVGW010000022.1, on the reverse strand, counting down.
TCTGACCCCGCCCTTCCGTCACCTGCATCCGGCTGACTTCATTCATTTCGCCCAATGAAAGACCTTGCATATATTGCAAGTCCCTGGCCATCATGCGCGGATGAATGACGGCGTTGTAATAATTATTCTCCACACGCACGATCTTGCCGGAACTGACTTTGGTGCGCCAGCTCTCAATTAGATTGCTGTACCATTCCCAGCGTTCCGGCACGTCCAGAGTGGGCCGCCCCACGTTATTGATCCTGAGCGCCAGGTTGGGACTGAGCTGGTCAATGGATGCCGGCGGCTCGCGGTAACCAGTATAGGCCGCACCGATGATCAGTCGGTCCGGGTGGGTCTTGTACACCTCGCGCGCCACACGGTCCAGGAACCCCCATACTGCATCGGAAACCGTCAACTCGCGGCATTTTTCGCACTGGCACATGCGCAAGCCGTCCTGGGGCGAAAGCTGAATGGTCGGCTCGTTATAAATATCGAAAACCGCCCGTACATAGTTGGCCGCCTCCCGCTGCAAGCCCTCTGATGAGAAACATACATGCCCGGTGCCGCGCGAAGTTGTGTCACGCCGCCCATCACCCATCATGGCATAGTATTCCGGGTGCGCCTCCTGCATTTCCCGCCGCGCATGCACATTGCTCAATCCGTGGGTCTTCTGTCCCACACCCAGCAATTCATATCCGTAATTCAGACGCAGACGGCGCCCCCACAGGACGGCATCCCGCGGCGCGTTCATGTAGGCCGGACCGGTAAACTGCCGCAGGGCATGATCCGGGCGCACCGTCACGTCCAACATTGGCAGGGTGATGGATGTCATTTGAGGCATAACCGCACCCAGCTCCCCAGGCATGTACCAGCGCACTCCCAGCATGCGCAGGAATTCGTAAACGGCATTCAACGATCCGCCCTCGTCGTGCGCCCAGATCTGCATGGGCTCATTGAAAGAACGCCAGATGCTGCCCATCGGATTGCCCCAGGCCGTGTCCGTCCGATCGGCCGTCAACCGGTCCCATTCCGCCAGAGCACGTGCGTCATCTCTGCGGTTGGCCGGCACGGACTCGGGGGGAACAAAGTCAAAATCACGGCCCAGCAATACCAGCCAATCCGCCCCGGCAACCATCCGGAAAGCGCCGTACTTGAGCCCTTCATCGGTTATTCCCAGTTCATCGGTAAACCGGCTGCGCCCTACATACACCTTGACCGGCAGGTCGGCGGAGGGTTCATGCACTATCGGCAGTTCGGCCCCGCTGATTTTATTCAGATGCTCCTGCAACTCCTGCGCCGCCAGACTCACCATGCGCGGCGGATTTTCCGCAATAACGATCTGGGCGCGCGCCGCGCCGTCCTGAACCAACTGAGCGCCGGACGCCGCACCCATCGCCAACAACCAGCAAAACACCCATCCGCAATGCTGCTTGAACCCTGTCTTCATGATTCCTCCCGTCAATTATCCGGTCAATGCATCACGCAAATGAAACTACCAGAACAAGGCTGGCCGGCAAATGCATTTTTCGATCATATAATTGTACTTTTCGATCATATCTGCTATATTCAACTCTAATTGAAGTGTTACTTTCAAAAGTCCGGACGGTTGCGATCCCGCTAAAGCTGGACAGGCAGCGCACCTGTCACGCCAAAGGCGTGAACCCTCCAGTAAACATACATACGGTTTTTTTTGATATTTGGAGGGTTTTGCTTTGTCAAAACCTTTTCCGCGCGGCGCTTATTCGCCGCGCGGCATGCTGCTCAAGCCGCACCGCCACGGATTTTATGAGGCAATGTGGATTATGCAGGGCCGGGCCGCCTGCACGGACAGGCGCGGGTCAAGCCTGTGTTCAGGCTGGGCCCACCTGCACGTCCCGGGCGCACTGCACCTCTGGCAGGCGCTGACGACCGTAAGGCGACTGGTGATCTGGTTCAGCCTGGCCAATCCACCGCCCTGTGCTGCGCCGCCGCGCCATCCTTTCCGGACTGACGCGGTTGCCGACTTGTTCCGGGAGGCGCAAAATGCCGGGCCCGGCAGGGGCGATCGCCTGACGGCCCGGATCACCCTGCTGATCGCCCCGTTGCTGGACGGCCTGGACTGGCCAGGCGCGGAACACCCGGACCATGACGAGGAAATTAATGAACCGGTGTCCATCACACGGGTGGACCGGTTTCTGGAAGAAAACCTGGCGCAGCCGATCCGCCTGCAAGATGTCGCCCATCATCTACACATGAGCGTGCCGACTTTGACCCGCCTGGTACGACGTGAAACCGGCGAATCATTGATGCGCCGGCTACAGGCCCTGCGCATGCGGCGCGCCTCGCAGCTGTTGCAACAGGGCAACGTATCCGTCAAGGAAGTCGGCGCCTGGGTGGGCCTCCCGGAACCATCCTACTTTTACCGCTGTTTCCAACGCCATTTCGGCCGCACCCCGGGCGCATGGCGACGGCATGCCGGCGTTGACGCGGCCATGACCGACGGCGTCAAGGCCTGAGTCATCCGCTTTTTTTACGGACTGCCGTTCTGGAATGAATGATTTATCATCTGAGCAGGAGAATATGAGAATAAATTTATTCAATGTCCTACCATTAAGCAGGAACTGAAACGGATGGTGTTGTGTCGTGCCACAGGCAGATCCGCCCGCGGCGGAAACCCTCTTTTTTCTCCATTATACAGTGGTCTTGCAAAACCTCTCGCCTTCCCGATTGCAGGTAGGGACGTTTCTCCGAAACGTCCGCGGACGGCTCGGAGAGCCGTCCCTACCTGCTACAACCGGACGGCTCGGAGAGCCGTCCCTACCTGCTACAAC
>JAIVGW010000021.1 GCA_020201415.1 Lentisphaerota bacterium | reverse complement strand
CCGCCGGCTCCATGAACCGCTTTGTGGGATCGGGAATCCCCGCCGCGTTGTGAATATAAAACACATTTTCGAACACGCTGAAATCCGGTCCCGGCCCGTCCAGCACTAACCCTCCGAATTCCAACGTGATGGCCCCGCCATAAGGCGCGGTCCGACCTTCATCATCATTGGTGGCGGCGCCCAGGGAAAGCACATTGGCGGAACCCCAGGACAACCCCCGGCCCGTGGGCGCGCCTAGCGCCACCTGCGGCAGTTTTTCGATTCCATAAGCCTGGGGATGCAACAGTTCCGTGCCGACCACGCGGGCGGCAAACGGATCGGCGGTCGGGGGCAGGCTGACTGAGAGCGTGGCAGGCGGCGCCGAAGTCAAAACCTGTCCATCCCGCTCCAGGAAAGCCGCATAATAATGGCGGCCCGCCCCGACCTCCCGATCCAGGCAGACCCCGTCATCCATGACCGACGCCTGGTACACCGTGATACCATCCGTCGTCGTTGCGGGCACACCGCCCGGATTGCGCACAATCCGCACCTGTAGATCAGCGGCCGGCGCCGGAGTCGCCCAGCTCAGGGCCACGCTGTTACGGCTCAACAAGGCCTCGAACCGATCAACTGCGGCGGACGCGGGATCGCGCACCGCCAGCAGACAACTGACGGCATCCACCTGGCCCTCGGCGTCCTGGACCACAATTTCGGACATATAATCGCCCTCCGCCGTGGGCCAGCCATACAACAAGCCCGTCGGATCCAATTCAATACCGGGCGGCAGGCCCGCGGCGGCCCATCTGTAGGGCTCCGTGCCACCGATCGCCGCGAGGTCAAAGGAGAACGATTCACGGGCATACAGCGGATCCGACGGCATTTCCGCAATGCTCAAGCCCGCGCGGCAGCGCAGCACCAGCTCCTGTGTAACCTGCAACTGAGCATCCTCCAGCCGGACCAGCAGCGGCAGATCAATTTCAGGGGCAGCAGCATCAATGACACCGCACAGCAATCCGGTCCAGGGATCAATCTGCAACAATCCCACGGCATCCGCATCGTTTTCAAGACTCCAAACATAGGGCGGCAACCCGCCGACGGCCTCCAGTTGAAACAAAACTTCCCCGCCAATCAAGGCGCCCGGCAAAGATTCGGTGGCGATGGCCAGCGGCTGCTCCGGCTGGACATGCAGCATGAAACCGGCGGCATCCCGCGCCCCCCGGCTGTCTGCAACTCCCACCGTGATTTCCGCCGTCCAGGGCGCATCCGCCATTCCACCAATTGCGCTATGTCTTCTTCCCCGGCCACCGGCGCTTCCACCGGCGCCACCGGCGCCTGCTCCGGAACAATGATGGCAACATGATCAATCGGTGCGCGGGCGGCCGGGCCGGGGGGCAGAGAATGTTGGGCAAGCGGACTATCAGCGGCAATGCTGGGGGCAGGCGGCAGGGCATCCCGGCTGTGCAGACCCATCCAGGCCGCCAGGGCACCCGCCATCAGAATCGGAACTGTCAACTTATGCATAACGCGTCCATAAAATCGTAGCAAACAAAAAACCTCCACACCCCGCCGGGGCATGAAGGTTGGCGATCAGACGCAGCAACTACCTACAGCCCTCTTCTGCGGAGGGGTTCAGGCACATTCGGCGAAAACACGTCTTCTGGCTTCCGGCATCCTACCTAACGTCCGTCCTTCTCCCGACTGGTGCGGGATGGATCATGCGGACTTCGTATCCGGTTACAGCGGCGCGACCGCGCCCGAATTTCACGGGCTTCCGTTTGTTTCGCCTTGCGCAATGTGACTCAAAGATCAACTTATTGACAAAACCCTACTCCGTTCCCCGCCACCCGTCAACAATTTTTGATGCCATCCTGTAAAAAAAATATTTCCCGGCCGGCATTCAAATCAATGACGCGGCGCGTATTTACTTGTCTTTTTCAGATGAACCGGCAGTATTATTTTTCAACATGACCCAACAACGCCCATTGTACATACCGCCGGCCGGCCATCCGCATTTCACGCGCCAGGACCACACCGCAGACACTCCCGCGCCGGACACCCGCCGTTTGGCCTTCATCTGCGACACTCATGTTTTCGGCCCCATCCCACCGGTCCAGCAGCGGATCATCGAGTGGGTCAACCAACGCATGCTGTCGCTGGGTGTGCACAATTGCATACTCGGCGGCGACATCACCCACCATGCCGACAGGGAGCAGGCCTTGCGTTTTCTCAAGCTGTTGCAGCACCCACCCCCCGGCGTCATCACCTATCTGCCCGGGAATAACGAGACCCTTGAGCTGGAGCTTGAAAACCAGCCCCGGCGCGATTTTCAATTCGTGCGCGGCCTGACGCGCCTGGCTGACTGGCCCGGGCAGGTCTTCGCCCTGGGCGCCGCCACCGCAGCGCAAGCCACGGCGGCAGTCACGGCACTGGCTGCGCACCGCCCCGCCACCGGGCACATGCTGATCCTCTCGCATTTCCCACCGGAACATGCCGACAACATCACGATGCTGGACCGGCCTGACCTGGAAATAGATTGGATTTGCGGCCACAAGCATCAGCCCGGCGAGCACCGCTGCGGCAACATCAACGTCCACGTGTGCGCCGGCCTGGATCCCATCAAAACCAGGGGCACGCCCCCCGAACTGCTGATCGGCGACTGGGACGGCCGGACTTTGCGCCTGCATAGGCTGACGGCGCCTTCGGCAATCATCAAGGGACCGGCCCACGGACGGAGCCCGCTGGGTCTGGCCTTCAAAGCTGATGCCGCGACAGTGCTGCGTACTGCTCTGGAACATGACTGCGCCGCATTGCAACTGAAACCCCATGGAACGGACGACCTCGCCGCCATCGACAGTCTGACCACCGAATTTCATCGCCGCCATCCCGGAGGTCTGCTTTCGCTGCACCTGCCCTCGCCTCACCCGGAACTATCCGGGTCGCCGGCAACGGACTGGCGTCCGCTGCTGGAAAAAGCACAGACACTGGGCTTCAACGATCTGACCGTACATCTGCCGCGGGTTCCGGCCATGCTGCTGTATGACGAACAACGGCGGCTGCGCGACACAACCTGGGCGGAAAAATGCCTGACGGAATACCTGGCGCTCGCGGAACAGGCCATCCGCAGTTCCGCCACCTTGTCATTGGAAAACCTGTACAACAAGCGGAGCGCAGCAGCCGACGGGGAACTTCTGTCCAGTCTGCCCTGGCATCTGGCGGTTTTGGTGGACAACCTGCGCACGCGCCTGCGGCACAAGGGCTACAGCCACGCACAGGCGCGCATGGTGGGAATCCTGCTGGACGTGGGGCATGCCTTCCGCGACCCCCTGGGCTCCAAGCTCCACGGACTGGCCGACTGGCTGACGCAACTGGCGCCTTATATCCGGCTGTGCCACATCCACCAGGTCCGGCCGGAAAACGGCGCCATGGCCAACCATTTGCCTATAGAAAACATATACGGGCCAAGGATCAATTTCAGTGGACTGCTGCCAACCATTGCAGAAGCCCTGGGGCCCGATATCCCGCTGCTGATCGAAGTCCGGCGTTTATCAGGCGCCCTCACCAGTCTGCAAGTCATCCGCGCCTGGCTCGCTGCATCATTCAAGAACGAGCGGAATCGCTTACCAAAAATCGGCGGCGCGGAAGCGTCAGACAGAACAAGATGACACCAGTGCTGATGAGCAAAATGCCGACATTGATTGCGCCGGCGGCGACCAGACCATGTGCAATGGTCCGTTCCCTACCGGCAAACACAGATACGGCCAGCGGCAACGCGATGGCGAGAATCCCGCCGAACACCAAAAGCAATCGCGCCAAGCCCTTTGCACACGACTGGAGGAAGCAGAGCGCGACGATAGCCGAAACTATGGACGCCCACATCAGCACTGAGATGGCCCCTACCGGTATTTGCATACAGTTGTCTCCTCACGCGGATACCGCGCCGACCTGCGCGTCCGCAGCGCGGATTGTGCATTTGTAGTCATGTCTGCCCGGCTTGCATCGGCGCTCTAAGTTCTCAGTGCATTACTAGCGTCAGGCAGATTGACCAGCACCGTATCCACCGGACAAGCTTTCTGCAATAACGGTGGCGGCAGTTGCAGCGCCTGCCCGGTGCCGGAAAAATCCGTTTGCTGCCGGATGGTGTCCTTCAGGAAAAAACGTCTTTCCTCAAGTTGTTGATCTATATTTTTTTTCATTGGTGCTCCATGAGCTAACTTCAAGGGTTCAGGCCGCGGCCATTTGGCGCCGATAACCTGCAACAGCTTGCGGAACAATCCGCCATTCATCCCATAATGATTGACCACAACACGTAGCTATCTCTCTGGTCCATCTTCACGCGTCTTCGGAATCCGCGCCCCGCGCTGGTTCCGAAGACGCTTGTGAGGCTTTATTGGCAGCCCCAATCCTTTCAATCTTCTGAGCAATCCAGTCGGCCTTCCAAATCACGACTCCGGCCAGGACGGTGGAGACCAGTTGCGCCCCTGTGTTGTACATCCAAAACGATCTTGCGATGAATTCACGCTTAACGGCAAAGTCTGCTGCAAGGCGACTGACGAAACCGATGCCGGACGAAAGGAATGTGAAAATGCCAAGCAGGCGAATCCAGAAAGCGTAGGAGGCAAGAACGGTCAAGCCGGGCGGAATGTCCACATGATTGTCGCTTCCAACCGGAACGACCAGTGACAGGATAAACGACCGCTTGAAGAGAATAACATAATTCAGCAACAGCAACGCGGCAACATGGAGCAACTGAAAGATCACAGCGGTGGCCCTGTCCGTATACTTGTTTACCTCATCCGTCATCCCGATGTAGGCCCCCAGCGTCACGAGGCTTGTCAGGAGGGCAAGCAGGAACGAGAGCGCCATCCACAGCAGCACGATGTCGGCAATGTCACGTTTGGTTATGTTCATATCTCTTTTAAATATATGGTTCAGGACTTTGTTCGGGCCTCTTTGTATCTCACGTTGGGAAGATTGGAAAAATGATCATCCTGTGTCCATAGCGTTGCACCTTGAGAACGAGCTGTGGCGTAGATCAGGCTGTCGGCCATCGGAAGCTTGTGTTTCAGGCTGATGAGAGCCGCGCTGAGGGCTACATCCTCGGTTATGTCAACAACACGCCCTTGCTTCATCTGGGCTACGGCACGCAGCGCCCGCGCTTCATCAGCGACAACATTGACTTTCTTGAAAACCTCATAGAGACAGATCACGGGGACGACAAGTTGATCAGTCTTCTCGATTGGGGTTGCAAAGTATGAGGCATTCCTCTCTCCGAAGAAGTACTCGATCCAGCCGGATGTGTCCACCATGTTCATGTGCGATCCTTCTCGTCACGAACGAAGGTCGCATCCATTCCAGAAAGAAACCCGCGCATGGTGCGCATCGCATGAGTGCGAACAAGCTCGATTCGGTCATCAAAACAGAGAACCTGAAGTTTCTCGCCTGGCATAATGTGCGTTTTCTCCCGCACATCCTTGGGAATCACCACTTGGTATTTCGGGGAAACAGTTACCGCGCTCATATCGATCTCCTTTTTGAAATACGATTATCACATCGATGACTGCGGGTCAAGCGCTTATTATTTAACTTCATCTTCTTAGTTCAAATCCGATTTTCAAGTTCCAAGTTGCATCTTTTGCTTGGCGTTCTTGGCGGTTCAATCCTGATTTTGTGCATTGAAATGGAAGTCCGCAAATGCCTCCGGCTGCAAACCGATCCCGCGCTTGACCAGCTCCGGATTCGTCGCAAAGAACTTGTCCAGCGAAATCGCGCCCGTGCCGCACATGCGGTCGGGCGGGTAAATCGGGGTCCCGGATTCGGTCTTTTCCGGAACACCGGCCAGACCGGCAAATTCCGGGTTGGCCAACAGGGAACGCGTCTCACCCAGATGGGTGTCAAGTTCGGCAAACGTCCACCCATTTACCAGTTGTTTCCGGTCCCAATCGCGGCGGGGATAGAAACAGTTATCGCTGAAGTCCAGCGGATCAAACTTGTTGTATCCGGCAACAGAAATACCCAGCATGCGTGCAGAGAACTTCTTGTCCAATCCGTCGGTAAAGATGTTGCGCGCCACCACGCCTTCCACGGTTTGCTTGCGCGCCGCGCTTACTGCAAGTTGTTGGATCATGTTGCGGAAAAACACGCAGTTTTCAATCCGAACGTAATCCAGGCCGCCATGCAGGCTCGGCCCGCTCTTGCCCGACAGTGACACGCTGTTCCGGATGGTCAGGGCGCCGCAATCGGTCGCATAAAACAATGCGGGCGCATACCCGGAACCGAACCGTCCGGCGAACATCCGGGTGATCTCGATATGGCTCGACGCATTGAGCCGGAAGCACTTGGAAAGCAGGTACATCCCGTCGAATCGCAGGTGATGCTTCATCAGCACATCGAAGGCCAGCCCCAGCTCACGCTCTCCCGCACTCAGGATCACCTGCTCCCCCGGCGCCGACCGGAACGTGATCGGCGCACCGGGCGCACCGCTCGTCCGCACCCGCACCTGTTCCTCGTATGTGCCGCCCGCGATCAGCACGGTATCGCCCGCCCGCACACGGTCAGCCGCGTGCTGGATCGTCCGCCAGGCGCACTCACGGCTCCTCCCGTCCGCCGCATCGTCCCCATCCGGCGCCACCCAGTAGGTCACCGGCGCCGCGTCCGCTTCCGGCGTCGTAAACGTCAACAGGTCCCCCGCCACCGGACCGCCGGTGATGTCCATCGTCCCGGGCCGCCAGGCAATGTGCTGCCCAACTGCTTTCCCGGTTGCATCGAGCGCTTCAATCCGAAAATAGTACGTCTTGCCCGGCTCCAGCCCCGTCAGACTGTAACTCCCAAAATAATCCACTTCCACCTCGTCGTGGTTTTCCAGGTCCGGCGTCGCGCCCCACGCCAGCCTGACCCGCGCCGGCAGCAGGTTCCCCCACTCGATGTCCGCCGTGCCCGTGCTCACCGCATGCACGTACGGCGCACGCGCCAAACTCAGTGCCCGCTGCCGCGGCGCCACCCACACCGGTCCGAACGGATATCCCAGCGGCCCCGCCGACATCCACGCCGGACGGTCCGTCAGCTGCGTCGGCTCCGACCCCGGTTCGTATCCTTCCGGCAAGACCACCGAATACCGCTCGCATCCCTCAGGCGCGTCAGCCAGGGCCACGCGTGCCCCGTTGATCTCCCAGGCGGCCGCGGGATCGCGAAACGCATTGTAGTCGCTGTAGTACGACGGCATCATCCGCTCCACCACCACCGCGGGCGCGCCTGAGTTCCAGAAAAGATTGCCTCGCAAGTCCAGGCCCCCGGATGGATGACCGGGGGCGGACGTGGCGCCGATCATTTCCAGGCAAAGGTTCTCAAACTGCGCGGAACCGGCGCCAAGGACCGACACCGGCCCGGCAAACGCCACCCGCTCGAATGAAATGGCGGTCATGCCGGCAAGCGCCAGTGGTCCGTCGAGGACCGGGACCGCCCGCCCGCGCCCGCGGATCACAATTCCTGAGGGCAGGGCGCGGTGGCCCACCGCGCCGAGACCGGAACGGTCGGCAGGGCCTGCCGTCCCTGCCTGTTCCAGATTGGCGGCGGCATACCGTCCACCGCCCAGATAAAGCGTATCCCCGGCTTTCAGGTCCTTGACCGCCCGCGCAAAGGTTTGCCAGGCGCTACCCACCGACAGGCCGTCGGCCAGGTCGTTGCCGTTGGTGGCAACATAAAAAATATTGGGTTGGTACGGGAACGGGCCGCGGTCGGTTCCGTCCGGCCCCGTCCCGCGGAACCGCGAGGTCGCCTGTAAGCGGTAATCGTGGTTTTCCGGATCGGCGAACTCGGCATTCAGGTCAAGATTTTCCTCTTCGGTCAAGATAATGGTCCCGGGCGCTTCATCCGGCTCACTGCGGCCACCTGTGAAAAATAGACTGTAGCGGGCATTCTTCCGGAGCGCGTACTGCGCCAGCGCCACACAGTTCTCGGTCGTGTTGATATAACCGGGGTTGCCCTTGATGATATAGTTCCAGCGGTTACCCCAGGCCAAGTTGTATTGCAGCCGGCTGGTCAGCTCCGGATCCGCGTCTTCGCGCAGGTAGATACCGCAGTTGGCGTTCAGGAACGCCGTCGATTCCCGGATGATATCGCCCCGGTGCCGGATTCCAATGATCCCCCCGATGCGGCTGTTGGCAAACATCGAGTCATTGGCCCAGGCCGCGCAGTGCTCGATCACGTTGCTCCCCGATCCTTCCGCCTCCGCACTGACTTGGATCCCCCACCCGTTCAGCCAGGCCCGGCATTCCCGCACCACGCATCCGCGCGCATTGTCCAGCGCAATCCCAATCCCGGCCTCATCACGGTATTTCACGGCGTTATATCCCGTCGCCGCCAGCCCCTCGACCACCACCCGCCGCGGCCCGACCGCGTCCCGCGCGCTCGACAAATGCAGCCCGTGGCCTTCCAACACCGATAGGCTGTAACGGTGCTCCGCCGCCGGCCGGTTGTCCACCGTAGTAATATACAGCCGGCCGGACTCCGCGTCCTGGTAGAACACGCCAGGGGTGAACTGCAGGTCAGACAGCGCTGACGTCCCCGGCAGCACCATCAACGTGTCCAGCTCATTAACGGTCCGGACGATTATGCCCGGGTCGAGCTCCGCCGTGTAGATTGTATAGGCGCCCGGGTGGTCGATCGCCCGAAACGCCGGGGCCGGTATATCCCCCCGCAGCACCACCGTACCGGGAATATCCGCCCGGATCGTGGTCGCCACGTCGTCCGACCCCAGGTCCGCACGCCGCGCCGACTCAAGATACTCGCCCGGCAGGATCGTCAACGTGTCGCCGGGGGCCAGCGCGTCCACGCCCTTCTGGATCGTGGCAAAGGCGGCGGCGCGGCTCATTCCGTCTTGGTTATCACTGCCGGCCAATGACACAAAATACTCCGCAGCCATTGCCTGGACGCATAACAGGACACTGGCAACACAGACAATACCGTACTTACGCATGGTTATTCCTTCCTTTGCATACCGGGATATACACTTTCAACAGCCAGCCCTCGAAAATATGGCGCCGGCCACAACTGATCAAAGCTATCCGACATGAGCAAAACAGAGTCAGCCAGCCACGCAGCCCGACTCCTTCCGGTTTTCACACGGACCACGTCCGCAAGACGAACCTTACCAAAAGCTATTGCAGGCGGCGAAGTCCGGCGGCGCGGTTAGCGCCGTACGGTGCCGCTGCTTGTTGGGGCTTCATGTTCATAACGTGAGACATATACATCCAGCAGCCGTCGAATCATCTTCTGGTAGGCGGTTTGATTCCGGCGTGCCTCGCGCTTGAAGAACTCAACGCTGGAGCGACTCAATCCGATGGTCACCTTGACCATGTCTTCTTCAAAAACAAGCTCATGGGGAGGCGGCAGGAAGTCCCTGACAACCTTTAAATCACCCATTGGCTCATCCGTGTATTGGATTCTGCGTTTCATAACATTGCCTTCCTTTACGCCAGTAGCCGGCTCCGATAATTCGAATAGCATCTCCACGGTACGTGAAGCGTACCGTCAATATTCCGTCTCCGACACGACCGATACAAAAGAATCGGCCTTCATTGGCACTGTGGATCACATCTTCCGCAATGACACGCTGAGGATCGGCGAAAGCGTATCGAGCCAAACGAAACCCTACACCATGGTTATCCCGATTTTTCCGGTCTTTTTCGTCATCCCATTCAAATCGTATCATGGTGGCAATATACCCTCAATCGGGAAAACAAGCAATATAATAATATGGCATATTGTCTGTATACCCCATCTTCACTGCCCCCCGGGAATGCGCAATACAGCGGGCAATGCCCGCCGAAGTAAGAAAGCCTGACTTCCCGTCGTCCTTCACGCACATGCGGGCCATGCCCGCCCAACCAGCGGGCCGTGCCCGCCGAAGCCTTGGCGTAGGAGGGCAATGCCCGCCGAAGCCTTGGCGTATGAGGGCCGTGGACGCCGAAAAAGTGGAAAGCGTTTAGGATTTCCACAGCTTTCACTGTGGTCATTTTCAATTTTGTGTGGTAATTTAATGGAAATTTCATCATCAACTTCGACACCCGCCTACGCCGAAGCGGCTTTGGCGGGCAGTTCAAGTACCGCATGGGCGGCGCGGAAAACATGGCAGACGAGCCGTCCCGGCTCGTTTCTTCGATTACAACGAGGCGGGACGCCTCGTCTACTATTGGGCGAGGTAGAGCAGGATGACAATAAAACGTAAAAACACAGCAGTAGTCGCCAGCGAGACGGTTGCGGATGCTTCCGTGGCCGATCGAATTTTTACGCTGCGGGGCGAGAAAGTTATCCTGGATAACGATTTAGCGGAAATCTATGGGGTGGAAACGAAGCGTTTGAACGAACAGGTGCGCCGGAATCCGGATCGCTTCCCGTCGGATTTTTCGTTTCGGCTTACGCGTGAAGAAGCCGATCAACTCCAGAATTCAAGGTCGCAAAATGCGACCTTGAAACAGGGGGCTAACATCAAATATCCGCCGCGCGTATTTACCGAGCACGGCGCACTCATGGCCGCCAATGTGCTCAACAGCAAG
>JAIVGW010000210.1 GCA_020201415.1 Lentisphaerota bacterium | reverse complement strand
GCGTATGACGCCGAATCATCTGCTTGACCTCGCGGTCCTCCAGGCTGTGGTAGGCCAACACCGCCATCCGCCCACCACGCCGCAACAGGCGCAGCCCTTCTTCCAGGCCGCGCTGCAAATGTTCAATCTCGCGGTTAACCGCAATGCGCAACGCCTGAAAAGTCCTGGTGGCCGGATGAATCCGGCCGCGACGGCCGCCCGCCGCCCGCTCCACGACCTGCGCCAGATCCATGGTCGTGCGCAGGCTTCCCTGATCCCGGGCCTTCAGCATAGCCCGGGCAATCCGGCCGGCCACCGGCTCCTCGCCGAACCGCCGCAACCACTCCCGCAGCTCCGGCTCCGTAACATCGGACAGCAAATCCAGCGCCGACTGCTCCGATCCTTGATCCATGCGCATGTCGAGCGGCCCGGCCTGCCGGAAACTGAACCCGCGTTGCGGTTCATCCAACTGCCGGGAGGACACCCCCAGATCAAGAAGAATACCGTCAAATTCCATAACCCGGGCCTCCGCCGTCAATTGCCGCATATCGCTGTAATTACCATGTAACAGCCGGCATTGCCGGAGCCAGGGAGCCAGTCTGACCGCCGCTGCGTCCAGAGCCGCACGGTCCCGATCCACGCCTACCAGTTGCCCCCGCCCCATCATCTTTTCCAGAAACGCCAGGGCATGGCCCCCGTCCCCCAGAGTCCCGTCCAGGTAAACCCCGCCGGGACGCACCTGCAAAAGCTCCATGATTTCACCGACCATCACCGGCACGTGCATCCGTAATCTCCTTGAGTGCACCGCGCCGGCCACAGATCAGCAGTTCACCGGAACGGCCGAACACACCCTGATTTTCATCATGAATTGATTCGCGACCTTTTTATCTTTTTCAGACAATGAACCAGGAACGCACGTTTTTACGACATTCTGCCGGCACGGAAAAAGCGGGACGGACCGAGGCAGCGGAACGCAGCAGCCTGGCGCCCGGCATGGCCCGATTGGGCGCGGCCACCGCCGTCTGCCGCACCGGCACAATCTGCATGGTCTTGTCCATCACGAAATCATGCGGACCGAAGCGCACTGAACGCAGCACCCGCTTGGGAAAATCAAACATGCGTTCGGGCGCGGGACGCCCGCAACGTTCCACCGTGCCGCACCATTCCATCAGTTTGGCTATTTGCGTCATATTCACTCCTTTCAGACAAAACAGTCCACCGGCATGCTTTAGAAATCCACGTAACGCAGGGCATCCTCGATCGTGGCATCCTCCACACTACTGGCAGTCCGCCAGGCTGCCGGATTCCAAATTTCAAAATGATCAAAGGCCCCGACCATTTCCGCCTGTTCGACAATTTCCGCCTTTTGCAGCAACTCGTCCTTGACCCTGATCCGCCCCTGCGAGTCCCACTCCAGCAGTTCGGAGCTGGCCGCCAACACCCGCGCCAAAGTGCGCGCCCGGCGATCGGCAATCCCCATTTGACGGAATTTTTCCAGGCGCCGCGCCATTTCCACGGCCGGATAAACATAAAGACATTTG
>JAIVGW010000249.1 GCA_020201415.1 Lentisphaerota bacterium | reverse complement strand
GCCCGGGTTATTATGCCTTCGGTAAGGCCCTGGAGGATCCGTCCCGGGAGGCCGACGAGCTGGAGCGTGAATTCATCGATGCCGCCTACGGCGAAGCCGCCCCGCCGATGCGCGGATTTTTCCGGGCCATGCACCGGCGCTGGGAAGTGCGCGAGCTGTTTGATCGACGTGAAACAGGTGTGCCCGACCGGCGCTACCGGGGCTACTCGTTCGGTATGAAACCCGGCGATGATTACTGCTATTTTTACCCGCCGCATGTGCTGCATACCATGAGCGCCTGCCTGGAGCGCGCCAAGGCCATGGCCTTGGACGAGAAGGTCAAAGCGCGCCTGGCGCTGGTGGAAGCGGAATTCAGATACCAGCGCAGCCTGGCCGTCGTGCAGAGCATCTACCGGATCTATCGTCTGGACCCGTCCTGGGAGGCGCTGGACCTGTTGGAAACCGCCGTGCAGGATTACAAGGACACGATTGCCTGGCTCATGCCGGGGGGGCGCTCGCACCGGCCGGGATCATTGCGTTCGCCCTACAACGGCATGAAGTTTTCGCTCTCTTCCGGCGCGCCCTACGGCTGGGATTTTGCGGGAATCCGTGCTCAGGGCGAGTTGCCGGTGGCGGACGTTGAGATTAAGGACCGGGGGGCGCGGGCAAGGATTGCGCCCTATACCTACGATCCTGACAGCCCGCGTATCGCGGGCGGGGCCGATGAAGAAGACGCCGGCTTTCTTGATCCGTCCATTAACGCTCCTTTTGACATGTGATATAGAATCACCCAAGCAATTCAAATGAGACCCTACATTAAAATCCATAATAAACTCTCACAGTGGTTTTACTCGGCAATTGTCGATCCGGACGGCGCAGGGAGTTGAGATCGTGCGGAACTACTGGTGGGGTGGGCCGGGATACCTGCCGGTGCCGGGCGATTATGATGGCGACGGGATCTGGGATCTGGCGCTGTACAACGTCAATACCGGTGAATGGCAAATCAAATCGCTGCCTCGTGGTATCATCCTGCGCGACACACTCTGGGGCCTACGCGGGTATCTGCCGGTAAAGTGAACACCTGTTTTGCGGAGTGCAATATTAGTGCGTTGATACGGTGCGGTAGCACAGGCGCGCATGCACCCCGGGTAATTAGTAAATCTTAATTGGAATATTTATTATGATCATCCAGCAATCGATTAAAAAGATTAAAGGAAGTGTGCGCTTGCCTTCGAAATGGGTTGTTTTTGCCCCCGTTTTGGGCGCACAAGCTCCTCTCCATCTTGATGAAATAAAGGTGATTCCTGATGTTATCAAGAGTGGCGATAAAAATATCCAGGCCTGTGAAATCACGCCGACCCGTTGCCAGTATGATTTTAAGGAATATTTTGGCGCCCCGCCCTACGGTGAAAAAAAACATACGGCTTATATATTCCTGCCCCTGTGCGCCGAAACAAAACAAGTAGCTACGTTTGGGTTTGGAGCGGACTGGTATTTGGAGGCCTGGCTAAATGGTAATTGTATCCTTGATACAACTGAAAAGGGTAACAGACGATGCCCGCCGCTGATTGATGATTATTGTGTAAACGCGCCGGTAAATCCCGGAGAAAATCTGTTGGCGATCCGCTTTCTGTGCGGCAAGGCCGGGGCCGTGCTCGCGATAGGCGGCCCGGAAGAACTTCGCGGCGGGGATTATTCATCCATCTTGCCTGATACCCGTACAATGGACACGGCAGCGCTTTACGAAAACTCGCCGCCGGACCCTGCAGCACCGATAAAATGGGTCCCGCCGGACGGGTTTGATCCAAGGATTGCCGGCCTGGGCTTGCCGCCTTTGGATGCGGCGGAACATGTTGAAGTGTTCCATTCCCTGCCGAGCAATGTGTCTCTGGACGATGGTGGCAGCGGTGTTTATGAAAGTGTCCGACATGGGACATTTAACCATAATGTTGATGTATTGCCGTTCCGGGACCGGTTGCTGGCTGTCTGGACAAATCATGCAATTGATGAAGGCGGTTATGGAAGCCGGCGGCTTGCTTGTGCAGGCAAAATTATTGACACGTACGGTAATATTGACTGGCAGGGCGAGGCGTATTTAGCGGAAGTGACCACGGCGCCCGTACCCGTCCGCCGTCGCAAGCGGGTAAGTGATCAAGACGCCGTGCGCGGTGTGGAGGCCCTGGGCGTTTTCCGAGTCATCAATGACCGGCTTTTCTTTTTCGGAACTTTGGGGGCTATGCATGGGGTTACGACCGCTGACGCCCGCGAGAAGTCCAAGCGTCGCGCGGACGAGCCGGTTCTGGAGAAAAATTATTTCTTCGCCAAGCGTACCCAACCGCCGCGTGGCCGCTATATCTCATGGTTGATCGGAAGTTATTTTCAGGAATGGGACATTATCAATGACCGGTTTCAGCCGGTATCGCCGGTTTATAAAGCGTTGGAATTTCCAACGGCAATCACGCTGACGCCGAAAATAACGCTGCCGCTTGAAACTCTGTCGCCGGTATACCGGGATGCCCCACTTCTAACGGAAGCGCCGGAAGATTTCCAGATGCATGTCGGCAGCGGGTGCGGTATTCCGCCTTATGGCAGCACTTTCTTTCCACCGGGCCCCAGTAATATGGCGCATGATGGCCAGAATGGAATTTACCTGCCTCACTCCACGGAATTTAAGCGTCCTGATGGTTCGCTTGTATTGATTCTTGAAAACACCAGCCAGAAAAACTTTTATTATGCTGCTGCGCGGATGAATACTGAAAGTTACTATCCGCTTCCACGGAGAACTTCCCTTTATGGTTCTGTTAAACCGAATTCTGGCGTCCTTGATGATGGAACTGTATATGTTATAGCCAATTCGCCCAATCGCCAAAATATGTTTATTACCGTTTCACACGATGGGAGGCTGTTTGATAAGACCTGGTTGCTGCTTCATCAAAGCCTGGCAAACAACACTCCGGGTATGCATAAGTCGCAGGGCGGGGGCGGGTCCGGACCCCAGTATTTCAAATCAGCCGTTGTCGGCGAGTGTGTATGGATAGTTTACAGTATAGGTAAGGAACACATCGGTGCAAGCAAAGTGCCAGTGTCCGCAATTCTGCCCGGAAACGGATATTAAAAATGAACTGGAGATTTACGATCAATGCGAAATTATGAGCAGTCAAAACAAATGAAATCGGGAATCTTAACGCCGAGGCTGATAGCGGGCACGCTTGCCTTGATTTTGTCCGCCGCGTGGGCCGTGGCCGATGGCGATTTTCCCAAGCGCACGTTGTATGTGGCCACGACCGGTGACGATAATAATGACGGCCGGTCGTCCGCGGCGGCCTTCCGCACAATTTCGGCGGCGGCGGAACGCACTGAGCCCGGTGACTTGGTTGTGGTCAGGGGCGGAACGTATCATGAGAGCGTCACCGTTAACCGAGCGGGTACGGCGGAACGTCCAATAGTGTTTCGCGCGGCGCGGGGCGAGACTGTGGTGGTGACCCGTGCCGACAAACCGGAACAATGGGAGCTGTTAAAAGGTTCACGATCGACCTGGTCTACAAACGCTGAAAATGCACCGAGCCGCGTGTATGATCAACGAAGTATGCGGCTGTACGTCACGGTTCTGGATACCGGGATGGTCGATGCCCGGCCGGGAACGTACTTTTTTGACCCGGACGCGAAACGATTATACGTCAACCTGATCAACCGTAAGGATCCGGGCGTTGCCAGGGTGGTCTTGGTCCGTCCGTGGCTTGGTCGTGCGGCCGGATTTCTGGTTACGGGCTCACACAACCAAATCCAGGGTTTTACAATCACGTTTCAACCTGACGGTATACATGTGCGCGACGACGCTGAGCACGTTCGGGTGATCTATAATACAATCTATGGGTGTTCCACGGGTGTGTTGGTGCGGGAATCGACCCATTTTATCATGTCCGGCAACCACGTCTTTTTAAATGATAAGTTTGGACTTCAACTGCGCACAGGCGTGGTGGACGCGTTGATCGAGAGCAATACGATTTACGCCAATGGCGCGCGCGGCCCCGCGGGGGGTTATGGACACGACGTGGAAACCTACATTACCCCTCAATCCGTAAGGTTTCGCGACAACTTGGTCATGGCCGGGATGGGCGCCTATCTTGGTGACGACCGCTTACTTCATGACAAGCGTGTAAGGCAACGGTTTATTATTGAAGGGAACGTGTTCGTTGACGGTATTGTAGAGCCGGCGATGAACTATCCCCGCACCGTCAGGCACAACACGGTGGTGCGCTCGGAATTACGGGATCGAAACACCCATGATCCAATAACGTCGGCTGATTCCACGGAAGAAAATCCGGTTTCCGGAAACCTGGTGCTCGACGATGACGCGGATGTAGCAGAAGCTGGTTTTGCCTCGCCGCTGAATAACGATTATCGGTTGCATGCGGGCAGCCCGCATCTTGGCGAAGGAGCGTTTCCTGAAGCTGGTAACGTGCGCTATGTTTCAATTGGTGGCGACGATGAGGCTGATGGGCGAACTCCCTCCCGAGCTTGGCGAACGCTATCCCGTGCGGTTGATGAGCTGGAAACCGGGCGAACAATTTATGTCATGAGCGGGCTTTATTGTGAAAACTTGCTTGTGGCCTCACGGGCAAAGGCGGACGAGCCTGCGAAGCTCAAGACCTACGGCGACGGTGAGGTCGTCATTGATGGAGCCGGAAACGATGCGCCAGGCCTGATCGTCGAAAATTCCTCTCACCTGATTATCGAAGGGTTTATTTTTCGCAATTTTAAGGACCAGGCACTGATCGCTCGGACCAGTGACCACATCACGCTGTCAAAGAACGTGTTCGCCCACGGCGCGATCGGTCTGGTAGTCGAGAATTCGGACACAGTGTCGGTTTTGAACAACACATTTAACGATCTGAAGATGGCTGTCGAGGCAACTGCCACGCTTGGACGATTGGTTCTGCGCAACAATCTGTTCATAGCCAGTTCGCCGAAGCCGATAACATTGGATGACAGGAGCCGGGCAATATTGATCAGCGAGTGCAACGCGTTCGCCGGGCCGGAGGCGACGATGCAACTCGCCGGCTGGGGTCGGCGGATCACGGAACCGCACGCCAGTGTCGCCTACGATTCCCTGAAGCTGGACCCCTTGACTTGCCTGTTGCCCATCAATCATCAATTGGCGCATACGGGACTCGGATGGAAACCAATCGGTGCCAGGGGCGCGCCGGTTGAAAAATGTAAAATAGAGATTGAGCGATTCCGCGTTGCGGCGGCGGCGAAGAATCAAGCCGTCATTCAATGGACAACGCCCACGACGTATCCGGAGGCGACGCTGAAATGGTGGCGCTTGCCGGATGGCGAGGAACAAACGCTGAAGGTGGCACAGTCGCCCAGGTTGAAGGAGACGCAGCGCGTGGTGATGATTGCCGGCCTTGAGCCGGATACAACATACCGCGTGCGGCTCGATGTAAGCGGCGAAGCGGGAGCCGGCCAGGCCGAGCTGGATTTTTCTACACTAGCGGAAAACCCGTCGCCAACTACGCGGTATGTGTCGATCGAAGGGTCGGACGAAAATGACGGGAGTAGTTGGGACTTGGCCATGCGCACATTGTCGGCGGCCTCGGCAGAGGCCAACGCCGGCGACACGATCCTGGTCGGTCCGGGTATCTACCGGGAACCGTTGCAAATTTGGCAAAACGGTCTTTCGGAGGATCAACATCTGACATTCCGCAGTGTAAAGCCGGGCATGGCGATCATTGATTTGGTTGAACTGTTTCCCAACGCGATTTCAGGCATGGGCAGTCATAGACACATCACTATCGATGGTTTCAGGATTCGCGGACTGCAGTATGGGACCGGGACATCACTGGCGGCAGTGCGTTTCTCCAATTCAGAGGATTTGAGTTTCGTGAATAATGTTTTCGAAGCGCACAGTGGTCTGCGAAGTCGTTCGCCTGGTTCAATGACCAGCCCGACGATGCATTTTTATAGTTGTAACCGAGTGCTGATCGAAAACAATATTTTCCACTTCAGCGCCAGGGCGATTAATTTTCGCAGCGGAATCTACACCCTTTCCGCCAATGCCACTAAAAATAGTCCCGATTCCCGATGGAAAATCACCAATAACATTATTGTGCGAGGCGGCAAACACACGCAAGCGGCGTTTAAATTCAACTCGCCGACCAGGAACTTGACTATGTCGTATAATCTCCACTGGCCGGAACCCGCCCATAAGCACGGCCAACCCCTCATGTATTTTAGAAGCGGCTTCAATAGTGACAGGGAAATGCCTCGCGCGTCGAGCGTGGAACAATTGCAAGAGATATACGGCGTGGGTGAGGGAACCCTGATTGCCGATCCAATGATCATGGATCCTGACGCCGGCGATTTCAGGCTGCATCCAGATTCGCCCGCCCGTGGGGGCGCCAAAGACGGGACGGACATTGGCGCAAGAAATCCCCCGCATAAAACCCCTTGAACCAAGAACAGCTTAACTTGCATTCGTCAGTATTAGTCTATTAGGGGTCAGTCCTATATAATAATAATGTTGACGAAAAAGATAGTTCAGCTAGAATGCTCGCATGCCAAGAAAACCACGAATAGAGTATGCTGGAGCAGTTTATCCTCATTCGAGCAAGGCTATGGCGGACAAGTCATGTAATGTGTCGCGGAGACTGTCGCTAGTCGGTATTCCGTGATGATCGTGATCATGTAAGCATGGGGTAGGAGGCATTGGGGATTGACGAAGAGGTATTAGCGAGTCAGGCGAAAAGCAGCGAGCTAAAATACAGTTTGGCATGGCTGGTGCGCCGGCATACGTGTGTGCGCAATGGTTGGATCAAGACGCGTCTGCGGATGGGGACGGCAACTAATTTTGCGAGTATGTTGTCTCGATTTGAAAAATCACGGCGTGGTGAATGGGGGTACACACTGCGGAAACGGCTGGAGATTATTAATTTAGATTGCGCTGAAAAACCCCTGTATGATTTTACGATTTACGTTTGACACGGTTTTTCGGTTTTCGGACCAGGTTAAGCTCGTTGCGGC
>JAIVGW010000462.1 GCA_020201415.1 Lentisphaerota bacterium | reverse complement strand
CCATCGCGCAGTTGGCCGGCATGGCTGATGCCGATGGCTCGCAGGCGGGCTCCCCAGCGTGTCGATATGCCCCAGACTTCCTCCAGCGGCAGGCGGTCCAGCAGGTGATCGCGTTCCGTCCGGTCCAGCAACACCCGGACACCATCGCCCGCGCGTTTGGCGAGGTGATTGGCGGCCTTGGCCAGGGTTTTGGTGGGGCCGATGCCCAGTGATACCGGAATGCCGGTCCAGCGGCGTACGGTGCTTACGAGCTGTCGGCCGTATTGCGGCTCGGCGGCTGCCTCAATCCCGCTGAAATCCAGAAAGGCTTCATCGATGGAATAGATTTCCATGCGCGGCGCCCATTGTGCCAGGATTGCCATGACCCGGCGGCTCATATCTCCGTAGAGGGTGTAGTTGGACGAGAAGGCGGCCAGTCCGGCATTACGATACAGAGAGCGAGCCTTGAAAAAAGGCATGCCCATGGCGATGCCCAGCGCTTTGGCTTCCGCCGAGCGCGCCACGACGCAGCCGTCGTTGTTGGACAGGACCAGGACCGGCCGGTCCGCCAGGTCGGGACGGAATACCCGCTCGCATGACGCATAAAAACTGTTGCAGTCCACCAGTCCGTAAAGTTGCATGTCCGGTTCCGGCATTATTTCTGATGTTTTGTTTCCACAAGGATGGCGGTCAAATCTGATGAATGGCATATTTAACCACGCCCCAGATATCCAGTTGCCGGCCGTCGGCAATCCGGATGGGGGCGAATTCCGGATTGGCCGCGTGCAGTTCCATCTGTTCGTTGCATTGCCAGAGGCGCTTTACCGTCAGTTCCCCGTCCAGGACGGCAATGACCACCTGCCCGTTGCGTGGTTCGATGCTGCGGTCCACCACCAGCAGGTCGTTGGGCAGAATGCCGGCATCGCGCATGCTCTCGCCCGTGACGCGGAAGAAGAAGGTCGCCGGCGGGTTGCGCACGAGATATTCGTTCAGGTCCAGGGCGCCTTCCATGTAGTCGTCGGCGGGCGAGGGGAATCCCGCCGCCACCCGTGTGCCGCAAAGCGGCCGGGCACAGGCCCTGGCCTGCCGGGCGGGGTGGATGGCGGCAATCATGACTGTTCCGGTTGACGTGCATTTCCTCATGCGGCCGAGGATATACCGCGCACGGTTTTCTGGTCAAGCAAATAGTGTTAAAATTAGCACTAATATTTAAAGTGTTACAGTTTGATGTGTCATGGTTGCGGTCTGCATTATTCACGAGCCGACAGCGGAACGGTTGCGATTGCGACAACAATTGAATTAACGCTTGTAGTCGCTTTGGTCATGGTGATACTAAGTTAAATTCAGTGATGGGTCATGACGATTTTGGTTTTACCTGGGGGGAGGAGACGCGGCAAATGGAATATCATGTGGCGATAACCGGTAACGATGATCATGACGGCTCCCGGGAAAGGCCGTTTCGGACAATCATGGCGGCGGCCCGCAAGGCCGTGCCGGGCGATACGGTGACGGTTCACGCCGGAGTGTATCGTGAATGGGTCTGTCCGCCCCGCGGCGGGTCGGGGG
>JAIVGW010000461.1 GCA_020201415.1 Lentisphaerota bacterium | reverse complement strand
GTGGCTGGTATGGATTGCGTGACGCGCACCGTGGTGTCTGGGCCGGCCTGACCGATTTCTGGCAGCAGTCCCCGGCGGAATTGGAAGTTGATGGCGATGTGCTGCGGTTGCATCTATGGCCGGCGCGGGGAGTCGATCCTTTGGATTTGCGCCCGTCCGCGCAACTCGGCCCTGACTATCCCGGCAATCACCGCTTCCATAATCGCTGGTATGTCAACGGCCTTGATGAAATGACCCAGGCCTATGGTTTGGCCAAAACGCATAACCTGCGGCTGCGGTTCTTTGATGCGCCAAACCGTGAAGCGGCCCGCCGCCAGGTGCGGATGCGCTGCGTCGAGCCGGTGCTGGCCTTGCCTGATCCGGCCTACATCTGTGAGAGCGAGGTCATGCACGGCCGTCTGCACCCCCACGATCCGGAACGTTTTCCGGCGGTCGAGGCGCTGGTGGACTCCGTGGTGGATTTTTATTACAACCAGCGCGAGACGGCCGGTCAGTATGGTTGGATTCATTTCGGCGATGTTTACAATACCGGAGATTTATGGCGCCGCTGGGCGGCCATGTTTTACGGTTTTCCCAACGTCATGCCGCGGCTGTATCTGCGGTCCGGCCGGCGTGATGTGTGGGATTTTCACCGGGTCAACGCCCGGCATGTCATGGATATCGATATGTGTCACCTGGATCATGCGGAGTTCGGCAAGTGGCGTGGCGGACGTTACGGCGGCGATGGCGGCATAGCGCATTATGCGGCTGACATCTACACCATGGGGCCCGACCATCATGTTGAATTCATGTTCCAGGATTACTACATCAACGGCAACCTGCGCGCCCTGGAGGTGGCCCGGGAGATGTTGCGCGCGCATGCCGACCGGCGTGATGACCGCAACATGACCGAATACCGGCATCGTGGCACCGGCGGCGCCCTGCGATTTTTTTCCCTGGGTTACCAGGCGACCTGGGATCCGGAATACCTGAGCATCATGCGGCAGGTGGCGGATGTGCTTTACGACGCGCAGGAGCGTCTGGGCGTGATCCGGCACGATGATGTTTACATGAACCAGGGGTTGATCCTTTATTACCAGTTGACGGGCGAGGAGCGTATGCGGGAATTGTTCCTTGATAACATGCGCACCCTGAGCCGACGCCGTAATATCTACGTCAACAGTCATGCCGGCCGCGGTTCGACCTTTTCCGGGCTGGCGCATGCCTACTGGTTTACCGCTGATGAAAGTTTTCTGCCGTTCCTCTTATGGCAATTGGAGTTAGCCCAGGAAAGCGGTTTGTCCGGGTTGCGCGGCAATCGTCTGGCCATTAACGCGACGCATGGGAGTACCCTGCCGGAGGCCATGGCCATTCTGGCGGCGGTGGATCCGTTGCCGGCGGCAGCCGGGCCGGCCATAATGGAGCCCCAGGAGCAGCCACTGGCACTGAGCAGCAACTGGGCCTTCTATTTGCTGCAGGAGACCGACGCTGCATTCAGCGTCACGCTGGATGTGGATTTGTATTCCCAAGCCCGCAGTTTTCCCAACTGGCAGGAATGGGTGGCGCAG
>JAIVGW010000020.1 GCA_020201415.1 Lentisphaerota bacterium | reverse complement strand
CTTCATACCCCATGTCAATATGCTGCCAGACCTGTTCGCCGCCCCGGTATTCCAGAACTTCCAGCAACTTGGGGGTTTTCGTGGAAAACCGCGCGCAGGCGCCGGTCCCCAGAATTTCCAGGCGCCAGGTATTTTTTTCACCGGGAGCGATGCGCTGGGTCTTGAGCGTCATGGGAAAAGCAGCGCCGGAGGCCGGATCCCGCGTCTCACAGAGTAACACGGCGTTGTCCCAGGTGCGGCAGGGCACGCGGCCGCCCTTGCCGTCCGGGCGTTCGGGGACGATGTCCGATAGAATCGCGCGCACATTGCGCGGCCGCCAGCCGGCGCGAAACGGCAGATGGCACACATGCATTCCCAGATCGCCCATCACGCCGTATTCGCCGTTGATCTCAATCATGCGTTTCCAGTTGATCGGCTTCTCGGGGTCCAGATCGCTCGAATGCAGGAAGGCCGCATTGACCTCGATGATTTTACCGAAGACGCCTTTTTCAATCATCTGCCCCATGCGCTGGACGGCCGGAAAAAACGGAAACTCCGAGGCGCAACGCACTATGACGGCAGGATGCTCCTGCAAACAGTCCATGATCGCCCGATTGGCGGCCAGATCAATGCCAAACGGTTTCTCGCCCAACAAGTGCTTGCCCGCCTTGATCACGGCGGTATAAATTTCCGCATGCAGGTTGTGCGGCACCGCCACGTACACGGCGTCCAGCTCGTCCTGCTTGAGCAACTCACGATAATCATGCGTGAACAGCTTGATGGCAGGAAAATGTCCGCGATACCAGTCGAAGATCGCCGGATTCATATCACAGACCGCGGTGATTTCCGGCCGCGCCAGATCACCCGTCAAATGCGCCCAGCGCGCCGCCGCGCTGGCGAACTCGCGCCCCATCAATCCCGCGCCGATTATACCGAATTTTATTGTTTCCATAAATATTTTCTCCTGGTTCAGGTTAGCCGCAAAAGACACAAGCTGTTAATTGCAGACATACCGGATTTGTTGGCCACATAAGGCACAAAATTCACAAAATTATTTTTTTAACCTGCAATCGTGGCGCTCCAAAATTAATAACCAAACCGTGTCGCAAGTTGGAGGCCCGCAAATACCCCATAAGTTGGGCGATATGCTCATCAGCAATCGACTTACAAGCTTTGACTTCAACAATCAGACAATAACCTTCTTCATCCGCTTTTGTGTATCTTGTGCCTTTTGTGGCTAACCTTCTTCATCCGCTTTTGTGGCTAATTCTTGTATCCAAGATCTTTTTCCGTCTCCCCGATGGCTTCATCAATCATATCCATGCACTTGGCGGCGGTATCGACATCCATGACGATCGGCGGGCTCATGCGCAGAATATGCCCGGCGGGAATCCAGGCCAGCCCCTTACGGAAAGCGCGCTGATAGACCTGCTTGCCGGCCTCATCGAAAGGCTCCTTGGTAACGCGATCCTTGACCAGTTCCACGCCCATCAGGCAGCCTTTGCAGCGCACGTCGCCGATGACGGGATGCTCCGCCATCATTTTCTTCAGCCGGGGCACGAAGTATTCCTCCAGACGCAGGGCGTTCTCCAACAAACCCTCCTCCTCGATCGCCACGATTGAGGCTAATGCCGCCGCACAGGCCATCGGGTTGCCGCCGTAACTGGTCGAAGCGCTGATGGACTCGACCGCTTCCGCATAAGGCTTGCGGACCACCATCGCCGTGACCGGGAACCCGTTGCCGAACCCCTTGCCCAAAGTCACCACATCGGGCAAGGTGTCCCAGTGTTCCATCGCCAGGTACTTGCCGGTGCGGCCCATCGAGGTCAGCACTTCATCGGCAAACAGCAGAATTTT
Organism: Lentisphaerota bacterium; assembly: GCA_020201415.1. Lineage (GTDB taxonomy): Bacteria > Verrucomicrobiota > Kiritimatiellia > JAAZAB01 > JAAZAB01 > JAIVGW01. Next base: position 4,464 of record JAIVGW010000020.1, on the reverse strand, counting down.
GCGTGCATCGCACCATTTGCGCAGCTTGGGGAAAAAGTCATCGGGCGGGAAGATCGAGCCGGCCCAGCCCTGGATTGGTTCCAGCACAATCGCCGCCACCTGCCCGGTGGTGGCTTCGGTAATAAACGTATCATAAAACGCCAGATAGGCGTCGGTATCAATGGCGCCATCGGGTTTCTTGAAGAGCGGCCGATAGGGATTGGGCCGCGGCATCATGTAGAAGCCGGGGGTGCGGGAGGGCCCATTAGCCCGGTTCATCCGCGCCAGGCTGACGGCATGCCCGCTCTTGCCGTGGAAATCGCCAAAGCACGACAGGAACTCACTCTTGCCCGTGGCCATCCGGCAGACGCGCAACCCGGCCTCCACCGCCGTCGTGCCGCTGTCATAGAGCTGCACGCCGGACAGGTCGCCCGGCAGGATGCCGGTCAATTTTTCCAGCAATTCCAACTTGATCGGAGTGGTAAAATCATGGCAGTTCATCAGCCGTCCCGCCGCCTGCTGCACGGCTTCGGTAACCTTGGGGTGGCAATGCCCCAGGGTGGTGACATAGATGCCGGAGGAAAAATCCAGATAGGTATTGCCGTCCACATCCGTCAGGGTCACGCCATGGCCCTTGTCGAACACCACCGGGAAGAGCTTGACCTGACCGGAGTAGCCTTTCATGATCCCGGCGGCCCGTTCGTGCATTTCTTGTGAACGCGGCCCGGGTACTTCCGCGGACACCATATTCGGATATTCCTGCAAATTCACTTTTGCCCAATCAATCGCAATCGTCATTTCTGCACCTCTTTTATTTTTGTTTGCCTGCGGAACCCACGCAACACACCCGACGGCATGCCCTTCGTGGTGATCCATAAATCGAAATCGCTTAACTTAGCATAAACCACCCCACCCCGCAGCGCCACCTTGGTGTGATCCGCCAACAGGATTTTACGCCGGGCATGCCGGAGCATCAACGCCGCGGTATGGGCGGTTTCCTGGTCGGCGGTCAAGCACCTGCCACGCTCATCAATCACATCCACCCCCAGAAACACCGTGTCGGCCATGACCTTCGCCAGGGCGTCCTGCAGCAGCGCTCCGCCCATGCTGGCCAGCCGTTCATCATATTCACCGCCCATAATATAAAGCTTGAGATCGGCGCAACGGCGCAATTCGCCAATCATGGCCACTGAATTGGTGTAAACCGTCAGACCGCCCACGGCCGCGAGACAGGAAGCCAGATGGTAGGTGGTCGATCCGTCATTGATCAGCAACACGTCGCCGGCATGCACCTCCTCCAGAGCCGCGTGCCCGATGGCGCGTTTTGCGGCAAAGTTGTGCGATACCCGCGCCTGATAATCGGCATGATGAATGCGCCAGACCGCCAGACAACCGCCAACCGTGCGCACCACCGCGCCGTTTTTTTCCAATTCCTCCAGATCGCGCCGGATGGTCAACGACGATACCCGCAAATCACGCGCCAATTGATCTATCCGCCATTCCTGCGGCACTGCGCGCAACCGGTCAAGTATCTGCTGCTGTCTGATTTGCGGCTTCATGAAAAAGATAACTTCGTTCAGTTTTTTTGATAAAAATACTCAAAAAAAATCACGATGCAAGCTTTTTCGTTCGGCTTGATGACGAATTATGCCTGTAGGGCCTGGCGCAGGGCCTGATCGAGGTCGGCCTGGATATCGGCCACATCCTCCAACCCGACGGACAGGCGGATATAGTCGTCGCTGACCCCCGTGGCGGCGCGTTCTTCGGCGGTCAACTGCTGGTGTGTGGTTGAAGCCGGATGAATCACCAGACTTTTGGCGTCACCGATATTGGCCAGATGCGAAAGCAGGCGGACGCTGTTGATGAATTTGCGGCCGGCATCCAGGCCGCCCTTGACGCCGAACCCCACCAGACCGCCGAACCCGCGTTTCAGGTAGCGCGTGGCCGCCCGGTGGTCGGGACTGTCTTCCAGGCCGGGATAGCAGACCCAGGCCACCGCCGGATGTTGCTTCAGCCATTTTGCCACCGCCAGGGCGTTTTCCGAATGGCGTTGCTGCCGCATCCCGAGTGTTTCCAGGCCCTGGATGAACATCCAGGAATTGAAAGGACTGAGCGCGGGTCCCAGATCGCGCAAAAGAGTCACCCGGACCTTAAGGATGAAGGCCACATTGCCCATCCCCGGCAGATTGCCGAAGGCATCCCAATAGACCACGCCGTGGTACCCCGGATCAGGCTCGGTAAACTCGGGAAACTTGCCGTTGTTCCAGGCAAACCGGCCGCCATCCACAATCACCCCGCCCAGCGAAGTGCCATGACCGCAGATATATTTGGTGGCCGAGGCCACGATAATATCCGCTCCATGCTCCAGCGGTCGCACCAGGCCCACGCCGACGGTGTTGTCCACCACCAGCGGTATACCGGCGTCATGCGCAATCCCGGACAGGACTTCAAAATCCGGCACATCCAGCTTGGGATTGCCGATGGTCTCGACATAGATCGCGCGGGTGCGCGGCGTGATGGCGCGCCGGAAAGTCTCGGGATCGCGTGAATCCGCGAAATGCACCTTGCGGCCGATCTTGGGAAAGGTGTGATGGAACAGCTGGTAAGTCCCGCCGTAAAGATTGTTGCCGGCCACAATTTCATCGCCCAAACCGGTGATCGCCAGCAGGGTGCAGAAGATGGCCGACTGCCCGGAAGCCACCGCCAGCCCCCCCGTGCCGCCTTCCAGGGCCGCAATCCGTTTTTCGAATACATCCGTCGTTGGATTCATCAAACGGGTATAGATGTTGCCGAATTCCTTCAACGCAAAAAGATTCGCGGCATGCTCGGCGCTCTGAAACACATAGGATGTGGTCTGATAGAGCGGTACGGCCCGTGATCCCGTGGTGGGATCGGGCGTCTGTCCGGCATGCAGGGCCAATGTATTAAATCCAGCGTTATCCAGGTTGTTCATTTTTGCGCTCCCCCTGCGGAATCCGGTCCGCGGCCGTTGTTTATAAACTCGATCTTTTTATGAATGATACAGGCTAAATGACATAATCATCTGATGGGCCGGGCTTTCCCAGCAGTTCCTGCAGGGATACCCGGGCCATCGCACCCACCCAGTCGCGCTCCAGTCTGCGCCACAATGCATGGGCCTGACAGACGGAGCTGCGCTTGCAGGTCGCATTATCACGAACGCAATCCACCGTCAGGCACCCCCCCTCCAGGTTCATCACGATGTCCGCCACCGTGATCTTGTCCGGTGGCTGGGCGAGCAGATAACCGCCGCGCAGCCCGCGACGCGACTTAATCAAGCCGGCCTGGCGCAGTAAGCGCACAATATGCCAGAGATATTTCATGGATATCCCCTGACGCTGTGCGACCGCCTTGAGCGGAACCGGCCCTGCCCCGCCGTTGGCAGCCAGATCAATCATAAAACGCAAGCCGTACCGCCCATGCGTGGACATCTTCATTGTTTCTACACCTGTACAGCCCGTAACGCCGATCCAAATCCATAATATGATTTTTCAGCCAGTCGTTCAGGAACGCCACAAAATATACCATGAAAAACCAAATTCCTATCAACTACGTAGAGAATACAAAACCGTTTGGTTTTGTCCAGCATTTTCTCAATTACCGGTCATTGACTTTTACATCACCAATCATTAATCTGACGCATATGTTACCCCAATGGATCATCGAAAAAAAACGCGATGGGCAGGCTCTGACCCCGGAAGAAATCAGCTCGTTTCTTAATGGCTACCTGCGGAACGATGTGCCTGATTACCAGATGTCCGCCCTGGCTATGGCCATTTTTTTTCAGGACATGACGGCTGCCGAAACCGCCGCCTTCACGGAAGGCATGCTGACTGACAGCATAAGAATCAGTCATGACAACCTGTCGGCGCCCAAAATCGACAAGCATTCCACCGGCGGGGTTGGCGACAAGGTTTCACTGATTCTGGCGCCGCTGGCGGCAACTTGCGGCCTGGTGGTACCCATGATTGCCGGGCGCGGCCTGGGCGCCACCGGCGGCACCATCGACAAACTGGAATCCATTCCAGGATACCGCACCGACCTTTCCGAAGATGAATTTAAAAAGGTATTGAGCAAGACCGGCTGCTCGATCATCGGACAATCAAAGCAAATCGCTCCGGTGGACCGCAGACTATATACCCTGCGGGACGTCACCGGCACCGTGCCGGCTCCATCCCTGATCGTGGCCAGTATTCTCAGCAAAAAACTGGCGGCCGGCCTGGAGGGCCTGGTGCTTGATGTAAAATGGGGCCGGGGCGCCTTCATGCGGGAAATCGACCAGGCACGCAACCTGGCCAGGCGTCTGATCGTCACCGCGCGCAAACTGGGCCTGCCCTGCTCCGGCCTGCTCACCGACATGAACCAACCGCTGGGCCGGACGGCAGGCAATGCGCCGGAAGTCGTTGAAGCAATTGATGTCCTGCGCGGACGCGGACCCGCCGACACCCTGGAGGTCACGCTGGCGCT
>JAIVGW010000019.1 GCA_020201415.1 Lentisphaerota bacterium | reverse complement strand
GGCGGTGCGTGCGGCGCTTCGTTCCGCGAGACATGGATATGATAAAAGGTGTCGCGGTGGCGGTAGTGCAGCGTGAGCGAGGGCCAGGCGCGCGGCAGCAGCGGCTGGACCCGCAAGCGCCCGGCTTCGAGCCGCACGCCGAGCAGGATCTCGACAAGCAGCCGGTACATCCAGCCGGCGGAACCCGTGTACCAGGTCCAGCCGCCGCGCCCGGTGTGCGGTGCGGCGCCGTAGATGTCGGCGGCCACGACGTAGGGCTCGACCTTGTAGCGCGCGACCCCGGCGGCGTCCGTCGCATGCCGGATCGGGTTGAGCAGCGTGAATAATTCCCAGGCCCGCTCGGTTTCGCCGAGCCGGGCGAAGGCCATGGCGGCCCAGACCGCACCATGGGTGTACTGGCCGCCGTTCTCGCGCACGCCGGGCGGGTAGCCCTTGATGTAGCCGGGCTCGAGCGCCGATGTATCGAAGGGCGGATCAAAGAGCCGGATCAACCGGTCATCGCGCCGGACCAGGCGGCGATAGACATGCTCCATGGCCTGCCGGGCCCGCGCCGGTTGAGCCGCGCCGGACAACACCGCCCAGCTCTGGGCGATGGAGTCTATGCGGCATTCCTCGTTGGTGGCCGAACCGAGCGGGACGCCGTCATCGAAGTACGCGCGCCGGTACCATTCGCCATCCCATCCGTGCTGCTCGATATTGCGCTGCAACTGCGCCAACTGCCCATCACAGCGTTCGGCAAACCCGGCATCGTCCCGGCCGCGGGCCAGGGCCGCGAAGCGCCGCAACACGTCATACAGAAAGAACGCCAGCCACACGCTCTCGCCCTTGCCTTGCGCGCCGACAAGGTTCATGCCGTCGTTCCAGTCGCCGCTGCCGATCAGCGGCAAGCCATGGGCGCCAAAGCGCAGACCGTATTCAATCGCCCGCACGCAATGCTCGTAGAGCGTGCCGGATATCCCCGAGATCCGCGGCAAATCGTAGTACGACTCCTCATCCGCATTCACCGGGCGCCCCTCGATATACGGCACGCGCTCGTCGAGCACGCCCGTGTCACCGGTCATCTTCACGTACCGGCACGTCGCGTAAGGCAACCAGAGGTAATCGTCGGAGCAGTGCGTACGCACGCCGCGTCCGCTGGGCGGATGCCACCAGTGTTGCACGTCCCCCTCGCTGAACTGGCGGCCAGCGCAGCGCAGCAGGTGCTCACGGGCGGTCACAGGCGCGGCGTGCAGCAGCGCGGTCGTGTCCTGGAGCTGATCGCGGAACCCGTACGCCCCGCCGGACTGGTAATATCCGCTGCGCCCCCAGTGCCGCGCCGCGAGCGACTGGTACTCCAGCCAGCCGTTGGCCATCAGGTTCAGGGCGGGGTCGGGTGTCTCAACGTACACTACGCCCAACGTGCGCTTCCAGAACTCCCAGACACTTTCCAGGGCCAGCCGCGCGCCGGCCCGGCCACCGAAACGCCGGATGAGCTGGTGCGTCTCTTCGGCATCGTTGCCGGCGCCCAGCGTGAAAACCAGTTCGCGCTCCTCGCCGGCCGCCAGTTCGATCGTGGTTTGCAGCGCAGCACAAGGGTCGCGTCCCGCGCCGGTGCGGCCGGACAGGCGCGCCTGGCGCAGGGCCGCGGGACTCGCCAGCGTGCCGTTGCGCCCCAGGAACTCCGCACGGTTACCGGTGACGCTCCGCTCGTCCGCGCTGACGTTGACAAAAACAGTCTTGCCGGCAAACTCGGGGTTATGGACGTTGCGCGCGAACAGCGCGCCCGTGGCCGGGTCCATCGAGGTGACGACGTGCATCAGGTTCGTATGGCGCCACTGGCCCAGGACCCACTCCCAGTATCCGGTGACCGACAGCTTGCGGGGCCGGCCCGAACGATTGCGCACTTTCACCGTAACAAGTTTCACGGGTGCGTCCAGCGCCACATACGTCCAGAGCTCCGACTCGATCCCGAACTGCTGGTACTCGAACACGCTGTACCCGAACCCGTGACGGCAGACATACGTTCCACTGCCGCGCGCCGGCAGCGGCGTCGGCGACCAGAATTGACCGGTTTCCTCATCGCGGATGTAGAAGGCCTCGCCACTGGGATCCCCGACCGGATCGTTATGCCAGGGAGTGAGCCGGAATTCGTGAGCGTTATCCACCCAGGTGTAGGCCCCGCCGCTTTCGGTGACCACCGTGCCTATTTGCGCGTTCGCCAGCACGTTGGCCCATGGCGCGGGCGTGGTTTGTCCGGGCTTAAGGGTGATCACGTACTCGCGTCCATCGGTGGTAAACCCGCCCAGACCGTTGAAAAACAGATGTTCGCATACCCTGCTCTTCCGTCAATTGATCGACGCACCGCGGGAAGATCCCGCCGGGCCGATCCACCCGGTGCGCCTCCGTGCCCCCGGCGACCAATTGCAGGATTTTTTCCTGCAGAATCTGGCGATACCCCGAAAAGTCCTCGTTGAGGATGACCAGGTCGGTTTTCAAACCTTTTTCGCGCCAGTAGGCATGGGCCTTGAGACCTTCCCGCACCCGCGCGATCCGGTGCACATCGGCAATGCGCAACAGCACGATCGGCAGATCGCCCGAAATACCGAAGGACCACAAACCGGACTGCCCGAGCCGGTTACGGGCCAGCAGGCCGGCATCGGCGCGGTGGCGCGGGTTGGCGTACAGGACCGAGCCGGCCAATTCCATGTAAACCTGCGCTTCGGCTTCGGTGGCCTGCAACTGACGAAGTACGAGCTGACTGTGCGACCAGGCCATGTCGAAAGCACGCGCGGCAAAACTGGGATCGCGGTACTTGGCGATCAGCGCCAGCGCCGCCGTACGGGTCTCAGCCATACCGGAAACGATGTGCCAGTTGGCGGAGGTGTCGGCCTCAATGACGATGCCGCGGCGGATGGCGACGATCGGATCGAGTGTCGCGCCCTCCGTGCCGGACAGTGCTCCGGATCCTTCAAACGCGGCCGGGGCGGCCACGGAACGGCCGCGACCGATGAACCGTGCCCGGTCCGTCTCGTAGGACGCGGCGCCGGCCGGCGTCCCCTGGGTGGTCATAAGGTGGAACATCCACGGGGGCGCTTCGCCGGGCGCACGCGCCCGGCGCGTGCAGAGAATGGCCTGCGCGTCCCGGAGAATTTCGCTGCGCACGAACAGATTGCTGAAAGCCGGATGGGCCAGATCAGCGTTCGGTGGCGCAAGCACGATCTCCGCGTAGCTCGTCAGCTCGATGGTGCGGGACCTGGAAGCGAAATTGGTGAGCGTCACGCGGCGGACTTCGACGTCATCCTCCGGCGACACCGCGACTTCCGTGTGCGACTCGATCTCTTCATCGCGCCGGCGGTATTCGGCGCGGCCCTGCAGAAAAATCGCCTCGCCGTGGTCCGGCACGCGCCGCGTTGGTTGATAGGCCGTCGACCAGAGCGCGCCCGTGGCGGCGTCGCGCACATAACAGAACGTGCCCCATCCGTCGCAGGTGGCATCCTCGCGCCAGCGGGTGACGGCCAGATCCTGCCAGCGGCTGTACCCGCCGCCCGCATGGGTGACCATGACGTGATAGCGGCCATTGGAAAGCAGATGCACATGCGGCAGCGGCGTGTCCGGCGACGGGAACACGCGCATGAGGGCGGGGGCCACCTCCGGCGGATGGCGCGCGACGTCCACCTCCGCCGCGTGCGGATGCAGGGGGGCCGCGACCTTGGGAATGCGCTCGTGCAGCAGCAATTCCGCGGCCTTGAAGGCCGGGTCGGAAAGAAACCGGCGCTGCATCGGGCGGTCCAACAGCAGGTACGCCAGCGCCAGCAGGCTCATCCCCTGGTGATGCGCCATGTAACTGCGCAAAAGGACGCCGCCCTTGCCGCGCGGCATACGCGCGGGCGAGAAATCGATCGCTTCATACAGGCCGTATGCGCCACGGTACCCCATTTCCGCGAGCGCTTGCAGATTGCGGCACGCTTCGCGGGGCCTGACCATCAACGCCAGCGCCGAGGCATACGGCGCGACGACCAGATCCTCCGCCAGGCCGCGCTTGAAACCCAGTCCCGGCACGCCGAACGCCCCATACTGGAAGACGCCATGCGCGTCGGTGGCGTTGTAGCACGACTCGGAGACGCCCCACGCCACACCGCGCTGGCGCCCATATTCGATCTGCCGGTCCACAACCGCCCGGTAAGTCCAATCGAGCAACGTGTGCTCGTAGGTCGGCATCACAAGCAAGGGCATCAGGTACTCGAACATCGAACCGCTCCACGACAACAAGGCGATAGCGCCGCCGTGGGTGGTTAATTGCCGGCCCAGGGAAAACCAATGCTCCTGCGGGAGTAGATCCCGGGCGATGAGAATAAAACTGGCCAACCGCGCCTCCGAGGCGAGCAGATCGTAATAGCCCGGATCGCGCCGACGCTCGCTGACATTGTAGCCGATCGCCAGCAAATCACGGGCGGGATCATAAAGAAACGCGAAATCCATCTCCGCCTGCCCGGCGCAACGTTGGGCGAGGCGCTCGATCCGGCGGATGCGTTCGGCGGCGCGCTCGCCGCCGGCCGCCGCGCCAACCAGATCCGCCAGCGCGGGCATGCCATCCAGCGGGCCGAGAGCAGCGGTGAGGAACCGCAGGTCATCCCGCGCAGCGCGGCATTGACGGGCCAGCGCGACTCTCCAGGCCTGCCGCTCCGCGTCGCCATCGGCGGGCAACGCATCAATCTCATCGCAGAGTTCCTGGAGCAGCGTCAACGTGGCCGGCAGCGTGCGCGGCGGGTCTGCGTCGAGTTTGGCCCGCAGGGGCGCAAGGAGCGGGGACGGCGCCATGTCCAGGGTATCGCGCAGTCCCGCAAGCAGGCAGGGCGTCACGATGGGCCGGGTTTTCAATTCCAGCAGTCCGCTCCGCAATGTGGCCAGGGCCCCGGCCAGATTGCCGCTATCGACACTCGACACGTAGAGCGGCGGCAGCGGCGCCAGCGTGCGCGTATCGTACCAGTTGTAGAGATGTCCCCGGTAGCGTTCGAGCCGCTCCAGCGTGCCAAGGGTCTGCTCCGTGCGCTCGAGCAATTCGCCGGTGCTCCGAACAGCGGCGCGACCCACATTTCCGCAAAAAAATTTGCCGGTGTCTTGCAGTCGTTGCGCCGAGCATAACGCGGCGTGTGCCACAGCAGCAGGCCGCGCCGCGTGAACGGCATGCGCCCGGCGGAAACGATAATCGCATCCAGATGAACCACCGCCCGATAGGGCAAGGTGCCAAGCGCAAGCGCGGCCTCCGCCACCTGCCGTCCGACCGATTTGCAGGTGGCGACGCGATGAATGGCCCACGCCCGTCCGCGGGGCTTCCGGATCAGTTCCACCAGCGATGTCACGCCCACAGGCAGCAGCAGCAAAACGAGCGCGAGCATGGTCCAGAACCCCGTCAATGCCGGGACCGCCAGCGCCCAGCCGCCGAGCAGCAGCAGAAACAGGGCCGGAGTCACCAGGCTGCGGCGCAGGTTGTCGAAGATTTTCCACCAGGCCAGCGCGGTGAGCGTATTAGGGGCGCGCTGGCCGGACGGCCCGAGCACGCGCGGCAGCAGCCAGCCGGCAATCTGCCAGTCGCCCCGGATCCAGCGATGCCGCCGGCTCATCTCGGCGGCAAAGCTCGCGGGGTGATCCTCATGCAACTCCACGTCCGTGACCAGCGCCGACCGGGCGTACCCGCTTTCCACCAGATCGTGACTCAGAATCAGGTTCTCCGGAAACCGCCCGGCCGTGGCTTGCCGGAACGCATCCACGTCGTAGATGCCTTTGCCGACATAGGACCCCTCCGCAAACAGGTCCTGGTACAGGTCGGAAACTTCACGCGTGTAGGGATCGATCCCCGCTTCCCCGGCGCTGAGCTGGGCGAAGCGCGAACGATGGGCCGCCAACAGGCCAATCGGCGTACGCGGCTGCAAAATGGCGTACCCTTCGACCACGCGTCCCGTGGCCGGATCGAAGCTGGGCCGGTTCAGCGGGTGCGCCATCGTGCCGACCAGTCTGCGGGCGGCATTGCGCGGCAAAGCGGTGTCGGTGTCCAAAGTCAGCACGTAGCGCATCGTGGACAGCAGGGCCGGGTCACCGACAATCTCGGAAAACGGCTCGCGCGACCCGCCGCGCAAGAGCGCGTTGAACTGCTCCAGCTTGCCGCGTTTGCGTTCATACCCCATCCAGAGGCGTTCGTAAGGGTTCCAGACCCGCGGGCGGTGGAAAAGGTGGAAGACGGACGCATGCTCGCAACCATGTTTGGCATTCAATGCCCGAATGCCGTCACACGCCAGGCGCAACAGATCCGCGTCATCGTCCTGCGCGGCCGCGGGCGCATCGCGAAAGTCGGTGAGCAGCGCGAAAAACAGGTTCGGGTCGCGATTACCCAGGTAACGGATCTCCAGACTTTCCACCAGATCGGCAATTGCGCGCGCACTGGTCAGGAGCGTGGGGATGGCCACCATGGTGCGCGCGGTAGGCGGGATGCCCTTGGAGAAGTCCAGGCGCGGCAGGGGACGCGGGCTGATCAGGAGATTTATCGCCAGGTTCACCAGCGTAACGGCCATCTGCGACGCAGCCACGACACCCAGCGCCAGTATCAGCCAGACCCACCAGGCGTCCCCGGCCAAGCGCCGGACCGGCTCCAGCAGCAAGCCGGCGACCGCCGCCGTGATGGCGGCCAGCGTTCCGACATAATACGCGACCGGGAAGCGGCGCACCCAGCGCGCGCAGGACCGGCGGAAAGACCAACGGACACGAACAGCGCGCTCCAGTTGCGCGCGCCCGCGGTCAATGAGGTAATAGCCCACATGGGCGGTGCGCGCCCGCAGGCCGTCGCGACGGCAGGCATCCGCGGCCAATTCGACCGCGGCGCGGGCCACCGCGTCCTCGGCGGTCCCGGACTGCCGCGCCAGCGCTTCCGCGGCGTGGCGATACCGGTCGCGCGTGACAAAATCCATGTCCGCGTACACGCCCATGGGATCGGCGCGCAGCGCCTGCTCGACTCCGCTCATCGCCTCGACAAAGTTCCGCCAATCTATCGCGTTCAAGCCGCGCAGACTACCGATGCTGTTACCGATGGAAACCTGATCGGCGGCCTGTATCCGGGTATCGGCCCGCTGCAGGCGCATACGGGTCAAGCCCTGCTCGGCGAGCCGATGCTGGACCCAGCTATCCACGGTGGCCAGGGCCGGGCCCTGTCCCTGTAATCGGCCGCAGAATTCCTCCACAAACGCGTTGCTGAACGGCGGCTCGGACTCCGCCATCTCCGCCAACACCCGCAGGACCGCAGCCGGATGCTCATCCGCCGCCGCCAGCAGCCGGTCCGCCCACTGCTGGGCCAACTGTAGATCGCGACGTCGCCCGGCCACATGCGCCGACACGCGCCGCAGGTTTTCAATCAGCCCCAGACGCAGCATGATCGGCACCGCCCACAGCTCACCAAGCTTCAGCGGACTGACAGACTGGTAGGCCGCGACGAAATGACGGACGTTTTCGACGTCCACGCGTCCGTCCGCATGGGCAATCAACTCCAGGGCAATGTCATACACGCGGGGAAATCCCGATGTTGCGCCATGCGACAGTCGCGGGAGTTCGTAACTGTAGGTCCGCGGCAGATGCAGACGCGCCATACGGATCTGCTCTTCCACCAGGTAAAAATTATCCAGGAGCCATTCACCCGCCGGGCTGCCGCGCCGCCCTTCGGCCTCCGCGCCGATCATCATATCATAGGCTTGGATCAGGGCCTGCTCGTTGTCTGCCAACTGCAGCAGCAGCCGGTTAGGACCAGGCTGCGGGTCAAGGCGATGTTGCGCCGCCAGGGCGACGGCATGCCGAGATAACTGCTCGTCGCTGAACAACTCGTCGCGCAGCGGCATGTCCGGCGCGCGCGCCCGCGGCTGATCCCGCCGGTATTTGCGTCGTTTGCGATGTAATAATTCCATTGGTATGTTCCGCCTTCATTCAAGCCCGTTGACGTAAAATAACAGGAACAACCACCCGCAAGGTATGGGGTGAAACCCTACCGTGCGGGAATCGCCGCCGCTCCCCGAACCGCGGATCGGCGCTATAGAATCGCACCAAGAGGGAGCCTTTGCGCGTGACGGCCAAGCGAGCCGGCTACACAATCGTCACCTGGATGCTGCTCTCGATGATGCCCGCGGCGATGGCGTAGCGGGTGAGACCGGCCGTGTCGTGGATGGCGAGCTTGCGCATGAGATTGTCGCGGTGCTTCTCCACGGTTTTAATACTGATGCCCAGCTCCGCCGCGATCTGCTTGTTGGCGTCGCCCTCGGCAATCCGTTGAAGCACCGCCATTTCACGCGGGGTCAAGCTGGCTACCGGCTTTCTGGCCCGTCCATGGCGGTCCAGAATCTTTTCATGGCGTTTGCTGAAGCGCCGGGCGATGCCGGTGCTGAAATAGGTATTGCCTTGCCACACTTCACGTATCGCCTCGGCCAGGCATTGGGCGGAGGTCTGCTTGATCAGATAGCCTACGGCCCCCATCGCCATCACAGCCTCGACATACGCATCGTCGCCATGAGCGGAAAGGATCAGCACTTTGGCATCGGGAATCGTCGCGCATATCCGGCGGGTGGCCTCCAGGCCATTGGACTTCGGCATGGCGATGTCCATGACGACCACATTCGGATGGAGCGTGGCCGTCATCTCCACGGCCAGGCCGCCGCTATCCGCTTCACCCACAACTTCAATATCGCCCTCATCCTCTAATATTCGTCGCAGGCCCTGCCTAACGACCGTGTGGTCATCGACCAGCAGCACGGTAATACGTTTTGCGGATTTCATTGCCTCGTCTCCCTGTAACCGTTCCGGATAGGCACCCGGGCGGTAACGGTCGTGCCCTTGCCCGGGGCGGATGTGATCGTGAAACTACCGCCAACCATCTCCACCCGCTCGCGCATGCCGAGCAACCCCATGCACCTGTTTGTTCTGGAGCGCATCAGCCGCTCCACATTGAACGACCGTCCGGCGTCATGAATCTGCATGCAAATAACGTCGGAGAGTTCCCGGATATGCACCGTCACTTTTTCCGCGTGCGCATGGCGCATGACATTGGTCAACGCTTCCTGGGCTATACGATATAGAACCGTGCGCCGGTCATTGTTCAATTCCTCAACCTTCGCACAAACCTTCAGATTGACGCGAATACCAGTATCTTTAACGAAACTCTCCATGAAAGACCGCAAGGCGGGAATCAACCCCAAGTCGTCCAGGACCGCGGGACGCAGTTCGCGGGCGAAGCGATGCACTTTGTCCACCGACCGCTCAACAAGTTTCTGTGTGCGCGTGATGTTTCGTTTCAAACCGCCGGCATGCTGGGTGGCCTCGCTTTTCAAAGTCGCAAGATGCAGATTGATGGAAGTCAGCGTCTGCGCGATGATGTCATGCAGTTCACGGCTGATGCGCTTGCGTTCCTCCTCCTGCGTCGACAGAACCCGGCGGGAGAGGCGCCGCAAGTCATCCTGCAGTTGACGCGATTGCCGCAGCAGCAGGTCTGACTGACGTTTGCTTTTACGGAGGTTTTGCTCGACGGCCGTGCGCCGGGCTATTTCGGCTGTCAGTTTTCGATGGGAGGTCGCGATTTTCCGGGTGTGCTGCGCCAGCTCACGTTTCAGCCTGATCAACCTGGCATTGTTCACCAGCGCCGCACGGTGCGTCGCCTCGATCGGAACGATCGCCTCGGCAAAGAAAGCCGCCGCCCGGCGCACAAGGCGCTGCCGGACACCGGCCGGTTGCGTTGCCAGCGCCTCGTCGATCAGCGCTGCTTCATGAATCGCGGCCAACGCCAGGACGTCCATCCCCTGCCTGGCGGCCCGGAGACCCAGTTCGCGCGCCACGGCCGGTTGCGCCCGGGTGGTTTCCTTGAGATATTGGCGCAAGACGCTGCGATATCTCCGCGCCAACCCGGCGGCCCGACGCTCTTTGTTCGATGTAATGGTCATAAAACCCCTTAATCAGAGAAGCACCCTCTTGTAGTGAATTGTTGCAAAATGCGCTGCGCTTCGGCAATAGATTTTTTGATTTTTTTGAGATATACTTGCCCTGATGTGTCCAGTGCAAGCAGGCTGAGATCGATGGCGAGCAAAGCCTGGCCAATCTCATCGCGCAGCTCGCCGCTGATCAGTTGCCGGCCGTCTTCTTGTTGAGACAGGATGCCGCGCATGCTATGCCGCAAGCGCATCTGCATGCGTTTAGCCTCCGCTATCAGTTCAGCGTGTTGCACCGCACGCTTACCGGCGCTCGCTTCCGCCGCTTGCCGCCGCAAGGTCGCCCGCTTTAACCGGGCCGCCGCAACGGATGACTCCCTGGTACGCCGCTGTAATCTGCGTGTCAATAGTTCAACGCAACTATTACCCCTGCGCGCAGCAAGGTGCGTGGCCTCAATTGGCACGATAGTATCTTTGAAAAATGAGTCCGCGCGCTCGATCAATGCCTGTCGGGCGTTTCGGGAAGAGCTTGGCGGGATCGCCGAATTCATTGCCTGCGCGTGAATACAGGCCACGGCCAGTGTCTCAAGTCCGAGAGTGGCGGCCTGACCGCCGAGTTTTTCCGCCGCGGACGCACAGGCCCCCGGCCCTTGCCGAACACATCGGCGCAGTTCCGTCCGATAGCGTCTGGTCCATGCGGTTATCTTGGGTTCCAGCCTCAATGGGTTCTCCCGCCTTGCCCGGGTCAACGATGATGTTAAACTTGCACTGTCTAAAGATTACAAGACCGGCGGGGTAAATGCAGTGGGGTAAAACCCTACCTTGGATTCAGGGCGTTACACAAGGCGGTTAGAGATTGTGGCTGATATTTTCGGGTATTTGCCATGTATTCATATTTGCCTCCTACACAAAACCTATGTTTTCTGAGTTACTTTCAAAAGTCCGGACGGTTGCGTTCATTTTCGGCTCACCGAGACGGTTCGCCCTACCCGCGGTAAATGCTTATGAAATGGTAGGGCGAGGTCTCCGACCGAGCCGTCTTGCCCGAGAATGACGCAGCCCGTATTGGAATAGCAGGTATGTCAACAACATGATTGACAAAAGAACCGGGGGATAATAGTTAAGAAACTTAAGAAATGCTGATTTTGAAGCGCCAGGCGACAAAATCTGCCATTGAGGTTCTTGCAAACTCCTTGCGGTAGGGACGGCTCTCCGAGCCGTCCGCTTGCAGCAGGTAGGGACGGATCTCCGAGCCGTCCGCGGACGTTTCGGAGAAACGTCCCTACCAGTAATCGGGAAGGTGCGCAGTTTTGCAAAAGGCTCTATGAGCTGTCAATTGTACCGGCCAAAAACAAAATCTAAGCATGTAAAACCGACCATGATTTTACATAAACCATATATATGCTACCACTTATCGTGTCGAATGCATA
>JAIVGW010000248.1 GCA_020201415.1 Lentisphaerota bacterium | reverse complement strand
C
This sequence comes from Lentisphaerota bacterium, assembly GCA_020201415.1. Classification (GTDB taxonomy): domain Bacteria; phylum Verrucomicrobiota; class Kiritimatiellia; order JAAZAB01; family JAAZAB01; genus JAIVGW01. Next base: position 7,437 of record JAIVGW010000248.1, on the reverse strand, counting down.
CTTTTTTGGTAGCGGTCTGCCGTCCATGCGCGCCGGTTTAGGCCCCAGCTTCATGACAGCCACGCTGGGGTGTCCGCTGAATTTCCTGCCGGAAACCACCTGGACGGAGCCGGCGATTGCCGATTGGAACGATTTTGAAGGGTTCCCCGACTACCGGCAAAACCGCTGGTATCAGCTTTCGCTGGAAATGATGGAGCGGGTGTCGGCCGCGGCCAGTGGGCGTTGCGTGGTGATGCTGCCCGACCTGCATCCTGGCGGTGACGGGGTGGCCTCGCTGCGCGGCAACGAAAACTTTATGATGGATCTTTACGATTGTCCCGATCAGGTGCGGATGGCGCTGGAGCACTTGGACGGCATGTTCATCGAAATGCTGGAGACCTATTACCGCATCTGCCGGGCGCACGGCCAGAGCGGCAGCGCCGGCTTCACCGGCTGGGGTCCAAACAAAACCTTTCCGGTGCAGGATGACACACTGGCGCTGGTTTCGCCGGCTGCAGCGCGTGAGTTCCTGTTGCCAGGCATTCTGCGCCAGGCGCGCAGCATTGACAATGCCACTTTTCATCTGGACGGTCCGGAGGCTCTGGACAAGCTTGAGATGTTGTTGGAGGCGTCGGAACTGCGTGATATTCAATGGGTGCCCGGCGCCGCGCATCAGGAGATGACCCAGTGGATTCCGGTGATGAAACGTATCCTGGCCGCGGGCAAATTGCTCACAACCGGTTGCAAGCCGGAGGAGTTGGAGCCGATTCTGAGCGAGGTGCCGGCGCGGGGGTTGCGTCTTTATATCATGGCTGAAGATGAGGATCAGGCCCGGGAATTGTTGCAGATGGGAGCGCGTTTGAGCCGTTAAACAAATTTTTTCCCGGCTATGTGGCGCATTTAGCTTGATCTTTTGCAGCGTGGCCTATAAAAACGGGGGTTACTGGCCGGTCGCTGTGACGGCTATCTTCCGGAGGGAACCCGCGGATATGAATGACGAAAATGATTTTTTGCGGGATTTCAGTCTGGTGCCGGACTGGGCGCGCCAACCTGCCGCGCAGGGTGTGCAGATCAATGTCTCCGAACGCGCCCGGCGCGACCCGCGCGACCGGGATCAGGGTCGTCGTCCCGGCGCCGACCGGCGCCCTCTGGGCGCGAACACGATCAACAGACGATGGCGGCCGCCGCGGCCTACCAGATCAGTTTCATTCCAGAAAGGCGCGGTTTGAAGCCGTTGGTCATTCAATTGGCAAAAACCAAACGGGCCTGGCCCTTGCTGGATGTGGCCCGGATGTTTCTGAAGAAGCCGGCATTTTACGCCGTCAAGATTGAATCGCCGCCATCACGCGAATCGTCACCAGCGCCCGCGGATTTGTTTCAATGTACGGAATGCCAGCAGCCTTTTCAAACCCGCGTGGCGGCGGTAAACCACACCCTGGCCCGTCATTTCGAGGCGTTTTTTGCCCGGGAGGAACAGCAGGCGGAGCCGCCAAAGGGCGATTTCGCGGTGGTGGCGCGCTGCGGTTTGAGCGGCGTGTTGCTGGGACCGCCGAATTATCACCTCTACAATGAAAAAATCGCGGAATTGCACCGCACGCGTTTTGCCGACATGACTATGGATGCGTATCGACGCCACATCGTCAACGAAGCTGATCCCGACCTGATCGAAAAGTGGCGTCAGGAAGCGGCGTTGCAGGTGACTTTCCGCTCGCTGCGTGAACCGCAGGAGCTAGTGTTTAACCGGTCGGCGGAAGCCGAGGCGCATTTCATGAACCAATATGCGCCGACTCTGGTGCGCGAGGGACGGCGCGTGATTATTCCCGGGATGCTGGCGCAGGAGTTGGAAGATGCCGGCCTGATGCAGCGGATCCGTCAGGTGTGGATGCGTGAGAGCCGTTCGCCGGTACGGATGACCCTGGCCGTGCGGCCGGCGTTCCGGCAATTGGGGTTACACATGTTCCGCGATCTCGACAAGACTGTATTTGTCACTTCCATCGTGCCTAAGGCCCTGCCGCCAGTGCAGGCTGCGCCGGCGGTGACATTTATCCTGGATTACCTGGCACAGCACCCGCATGCCGCGTTGGATGACCTCGCGCGGGGCTGGGCCGAAAAGGGAGAAAGTGATGCGGTTGAGCTGAAACGTCAATTACATTGGTTGATTGACAAGGGCCATGTTGTGGAATATTATAATTCTACTCTGTCCATTCCGCCCGGTGACAGCCGCCGTCTGCCGGAAAATGACGTGCCGACCGCCTGTCCGGCAGACACCGCCGCCGGCCCGGAAACCGCCAGCGCCCCGTCCTAGCGGTTTGCAGTCGTTATTGATGGGTGGGCCTTTTCGGGAAGAGAGTCATGGCCGATGTTATTCTTGAATGTCCGCAATGCCGCCGGCAGACCGTGGTTTCCGAACACGTCTCGGAAAAAAACGTGCCTTGCAGCGGGTGCGGCGCGCTGTTGCCGCTGCAAAAGCAGTCGGCGCCCTCGCGTTTTAAATTACGCAAGCCGCCGGCAGCGCCTCCGTCTGCGGAACCGGCGGTGGCGGCGCCCTTGGCTGCGGTTGAGCATACCCGCACGGAAGACCGGCGCGATTCGGCTTATCTGAAGCGGGATGTGCAGCGTGTGCGACGCCGTGTCTGGATGCAGCGGCTGAGCTGGGTGGGTTTTCTGCTGCTGGCCGGAGGTTTGTATTACCTGAGGTTCAAGGCGCATTTGCCGGCGGCCACCGCGGCGCAGGTGCAGCAGGGCGGCCTGATCGCACTGGCGGTGATGTATGTGCTGGTGATTATGATGGCGCTGCAAGACAATATGTTCGACGGCCTGCTGGCGTTGGCGGTGCCGTTTTATCCGCTGTATTATCTGTTTAATATTTCCGGCGCTGTTTTTGTCCGCGCCCTGACCGGGGCGTTGCTGGTGGGGTTTGGATACGATGCGTTGAACCTGCTGCAGGAAATGTTGACAAATCTGTTCGATGTGATTAACGTTTGGATTCGTAGTAATTAAGTCCGGATTGAAAATGCAATATCCCATACGTGCCTGTATCAGTCGCTCCGCGTTGCGGCATAATATCATGCTGCTGCGCAAGCTCAGTCGTCCCGCGGCGGTCTGCGCCATGGTGAAGGGCGATGCTTACGGTCATGGCGCCAGGCTGGCGGTGCGGGTGTTGCAGCCGCATGTGCAGGCCTGGGGCGTGGCTTTCATTCCTGAAGCGGAGGAACTGCGCGCCTGCCGGGCGCGCGGCCCGATCATTGTTTTCTGTCCGCTGGATGACTATTTCCAGCGTGGCGGCCGCAAGGAAGCGCTCGACGCGGTAATTGACCTGCGTCTGACGTCTGTCATTGTCGGGCTCAGCGGTTTGCGTATGCTGGCGCGCCACGCGCAGCGCCGCCGCCGCAAGGTTGACGTGCAGATCAAGGTCGATACCGGGATGGGGCGCAACGGCTGTCCGCCGGCTGATCTGTTGCCGCTGCTGCAGTCAGCCGCCGCGTTGCCGTCAATTCGAGTGACCGGAGTTTTCAGTCATTTCTACGCCGCGGATGCGGTGGACGCGGAGCGTTCATCAAACCAGCGGCAGTGTTTTGACCGCCTGTTGCAGGAAGTCCGTGAGGCGGGACTGGGGGCGCATATGTGGCATATGGCCAACAGCGCCGCCATTTTCCGGTTCCCGGCGGCTGGTTATGATATGGTTCGTCCGGGCATTGCCCTTTACGGCTATAGCAATTTTCCCGATCATCGCGCGGAAGGGTTGCAGCCGGTATTGGATCTGTATGCGCCGGTGGTGATGACCAAGCAGTTGCCCCGGGGGCATGCCTGCGGTTACGGGCCGGATTTCATTACCCGCCGCCGCACCCGGGTGGGCCTGGTGGCGGCGGGATATGTTGACGGTTACAGCCGCCGGCTGTCCAATATCGGCCAGGTGGATGTGGATGGACGTTTGGCGCCGGTCCTGGGCCGGGTCAGCATGGACACGATAATAGTTGATTTAACCCATCTGCCCCTGGCGGACGTCGGTAGCCAGGTGCGATTGATTAGCCGCCGGCGCAAGGATCCGCATTCGGTGCAATCCATTGCCCGGCAATTGAACACGATACCTCACGAGGTTACCTGCGCCCTGGGGCGGCGGGTGGAACGTTGCCTGGTGGCATAGCATGGTTTGCCCGCCGCCGGGATGAGTTGACAAGGAGAATACAGCGTGGCTTTTTTAATAGGTATGTCGGAGTCAGTTCGCGGCCAGCGGTATGAACTGAAAAATGATCGTACCACCATCGGCCGCAGCGCGGGCAATGACATTGTCATCAGCGATGGTGCGGCTTCCGCCCAGCATTGTTACATTTCCCGTCGGGGTGGCCGGTTTGTGCTGCACGACATGAATTCCACCAATGGCACCTGTTTGAATTTCGAACGGGTGACCGAGGCCGAGCTGAAGCACAAGCAGGTCATTCAGATCGGCAGCTCGGAATTCATGTTCAACGACGACAATCCAGTCAACGGTAAGTCCGAAACCAATTACTCAATCAATACCAAGGTAGTGGAGGATGTCGCACCGCCGGTGATCAATCCCAAGTCCTTCTCCAGTGTCTCGCCCTTCGGGGCGCGGCCGCGTGAAAACAAGGGGGTCTGGATGGCGGTGATAGCCCTGGTGGCCATACTGGCACTGGCCGGTCTGGTGTTCTTCATCACCCAGTTGCTTAAATGACCCCGGATGCCGGCACGGCGAGAGGGAGTGTTTGCGGCGCCGGGTTGCTGGAATTGTTGCTGGCGGCGGCGCTCGCGGTATTGGTTTTAGGCGTGGTCATGGGCGGTTATTTCGCGGCCCTCCAAACCGGCGCCCGCCAGGCCGCCCGCCAATCTGCCGTGGCCGCCGCCGCTGTGCTGGATGAATTTTCCCGCGACTTGATCTGCGCGCTGGCGCCTTGGGGCTCCACCAACGCCGCCCTGCTGTTGCGCCCGGACCATCCGGAACCGGCGGAACTGGAATGCCGGTTTGTCATCGCCGTACCCCGACCGGGCGCGTCGCCGGACCTGTACGATCTGCAGGAAGTGTACTATCATGTGCGCTGCCGGGCCCCGGATGACGTGCATGTCGAGCGCCTCAGCCGGCCCTGGCCGCTGCCGGCTGCGATGGCCACTAATACCTTCATGCAAAAGGCAACCTGGGGCCCCTTCACCGCCATGGAAGTGGCCGTGTGGGATTCCGGCCATTGGACCAATGTCTGGGGTTTGGCTGATCAATTAGAACTGCCGCCGGCTGTCCGGGTGACCATCGACAGCGGAACGGCCGGGCCGCTGCGGTTGGAGCTGCCGATTCCCGCGGGCAACCGGCCCGGCGGCGCGCAGGAATGAAAAGCCTGAATTTGGCTTGTAACTGTGCCAGGCATTTGCCATCGTGGAACCCGATATGTTTTCCGTTGATCAATATACAAGGGAGTTATCAGTATGCCTACCTTAAAACCCAATATTCTCTTTATCCTGACCGATGACCAGGCCCCGTGGACTTTCGGCGCCGAGGGGCATCCGAACGCTTATACCCCGGAGCTCGACCGCCTGGCCGCGCAAGGCGCGCGCTTCGACAATCTTTATGCCAATGCCGCGGTTTGCAGTCCTTCCCGCGCCTGCCTGATTTCCGGGCGTTACCCCACGGAAACGGGGCTCGCTCCTGACGGCAATGTGTATGTCGTCCAGAAGCCGGAAGATCCGGGTCTGACCCCCGGGTTGGCCACCTGGCCGCAGGCCCTGCGGGAGGCCGGGTACCGCACCGCGCTGATCGGCAAATGGCATGCTGGGCACGGATCCCCGGAGGATTTGCCGCACGCCAAGGGCTATGAACATTTTGCCGGCTGGGCCCAGAACGGCCGGGTCTCGCGCGATCCAATCCTGAAAATCGACGGCGAACAGCGCGAATTTCCCGGGCAATACACCTCGGACGTGCTGGCCGATCTGACGATGGAACATATCCGGCGGGTGCAGGGTGAGCCATTTGCCATTTCCCTGCATTTCTGGGCGCCGCACGCCAATCATGCCGTGCCGGCTGATTTCAAACTGCCTTATGCCGACCGCACCTGGCTGCCCATGCAGGAGCAGGACCTGGCGCCCTGGCGTGAAATGGAGCTGGCGATACCCAATCCGGAATTTCCCAATCTGGACCTGGAACGGGTGCGGCGCATGATGCGCGAGTATTATGCCAGCGTGCACAGCGTGGACCGGAATGTTGGGCGCATCATGCGTTTCCTGGAAGAACAGGGTTTGGCGGAGAATACCATTGTAATCTTCACCTCTGACCAGGGCTATAACATGGCCCACAACGGTATCTGGCACAAGGGTAACGGCTGGTGGATCACCACTGATCGTAAGGATCCCGCGGGCCTGCGCGGGAAAACACGCGAGAATCTCTACGACAATTCACTGCGCGTGCCCGGCATCATCCGCTGGCCCGCCGGGATCCGGCCGGGCCTCCGGGTGCCGGAAATGGTCTCGTTCGTGGACTGGTTCCCGACGATTATGGAGATGGCCGGGGCGGCGTCTCCCGCGGACGCGCTGCTGCGCGGCCGCAGTTTTCTGCCGTTGCTGCGTGGCGGTGCCGCGTCCTGGGAGCAGGGCCTGTTCGCCCAGCACCGCAGTTTGCGTTGTTACCGCGACCGGGAATGGAAATTGGTGCGGGATTTTCGCAATACCGGCTTGGACGAATTATATCATGTGCGGGAAGATCCGTTCGAAAAATGCAATCTGATCAATGAAACGCATCCGCTGATTACCGCCATCCGTGAGGAACTGGACCGCAACCTGTTACGGGTGATGGCGGAAATTCAGGATCCCATGCTGCAGCCTGCGGCCAAATAAAGACGGCGGCGGCCGGGCGCGGCCCGGACGCCGCCGCTTGATCGTTCTGTCAGACTGAGCGCTTAGCGTCGGACGCGGGCATTGCCTTCCCAGATGCTCCAGACCTGCTCTTCATCGGCCGGCTGGCCGTAGTCGGTCATGAGCGTGGTAGCCAGCGCGCCGCTGGCCCAGCCGAACTGAACCCATTTCTCGGGCTCCCAGCCCTTGAGGACGGCATAGAGCATGCCGCCGACATAGCCATCGCCGCCGCCGATGCGGTCGAGTACGTTGATGGGACGCGGTTCAACCACGTGCCAGTTCTCACCTTCGGCCATGATCGCGCCCCACAGGTGCTGGTTGGCGCTGACCACCTCGCGCAGCGTGGTGGCAAAGACCGAGGCATTGGGATAGGCCTGCTTCACGCGGTTGATCATACCCTTGAAGCTTTCAATCTTGGCGGCAATGTCCTTGCCGCCGGCTTCAGGCCCTTCAATGCCCAGGCAGAGCTGGAAATCCTCCTCGTTGCCGACGAGGATGTCCGCCACTCCGGCAATTTCGGCGAAGATTTTCGCCAATTCCTTTTCACGTCCCTTCCAGAAAGAGGCACGGTAGTTCAGATCAAATGAGATCCGGGTGCCGTGCTTC